>JABDRH010000016.1 GCA_013041835.1 Desulfatitalea sp.
TCTGGCGGTTGACCGCAGCGCCTTTGACCAGGTGATCCAGGCTGGCGGCTACACGTCGGTGAATGCCGGCGGCGCCCAGGATGCCAACGCCATTGCCGTGCCCCAGGACAAGGCCGAGTTGGCCATGGATGCGGCCCAGTGCATCGGTTGCGGCGCTTGCGTGGCGGCCTGCCCCAATGCCTCGGCCATGCTCTTTGTGGGCGCCAAGGTGTCCCAGATGGCCCTGCTGCCCCAGGGCAAACCCGAAGCAGCCCGCCGTGCTTTAGCCATGGTGCGTGAAATGGACCGCCAGGGATTCGGCAACTGCACCAATGAAACCGAGTGCGAAGTCGAATGCCCCAAGGAGATTTCCATTACCAATATCGCCCGCCTCAACCGGGAGTTTCTGAAAGCCTCGTTCGGCGCCGCTATTAAATAGTTTACTCACAAAAGGGTGCCTGTCTGCGACGCTGCATCCACCGGCGCATATCTTGATATGCATTGGTGGATGTGCCTTTTCGGTGAACCCAAATCCGTCGCAACCTGTGGGAATTATTTATTTGCGGCGTCCTAAAGTGTCAGGCATCGACGCCGATAGTGTTGATAATGCTGCATTCGCTCGCGATACCGGGCCGCAGCCGCAATACGACGGAAAAATAGTCTTGAGAGGTCCCATGAGCTATAAAATCCTGACGGTGGATGACAGCCGAACGATCCGCATGATCATCAAAAACGCATTTAAAAACTACCAATGCGAACTGCATGAAGCGGAAAACGGACGCGACGGCCTGGCTCTTGCCGCCGAAATAAAGCCTGATCTGATCATCCTGGATATCACCATGCCGGTCATGACGGGCATCGAAATGCTCGCCAAAATTCTGGAGGACGAAACGCTGAAGGACACGGCAGTGATCATGCTCACTGCCGAATCGGGGCGCGACAATGTCATGAACATCGTCAAGATGGGCGTCAAAGACTATATCGTCAAACCATTTAAGGGCGATCAGTTGATTGATCGGGTAAAGCTGGTTTTGGTGGATTTAAAGGAGCGTATCGACGCACCGGTAAGCAAGGAAGGCGAATCGGAAGATACGTTTTTTACGGTGGATAACGATATTGTGGTATTGACCTTGCCCACCAAAATCAATCGCAACAAGGCCACCGAGATCGATGAGCAACTACAGACCAAAGTGAACCAGATGTCGGGTGCCGGCGCCAATAAGTTCATCCTCGACCTTTCCGGTATCGAAAATCTGAGCATGACGGCCATGCAAGCCGTGCTTGCCATGGTCAACCAGTGCCTGCGCGCCAAATTTGAACTCCAGTTGGTGGCCACGCCGGATCAGGCCAAATCCTTGATGGGATTCAAGGAAACCAGCGAGATTGCCATCAAGTTGAGCCTGGAGGAGGCCAAAGCGAAATGGAAATAAGGGTACAGGCAAAAAAGAACGCCTCCAGATCGCGCCGGATTTGGGTTCGTCCCCAAGGCACATCCGCCGGTGCATATCAGGTGCCGGTGGACGAAACGCCGCAGATCTATCGCAAAGACAAGCAAGATGGGGGCATTATTTAGTGCCGAGACCCTAAGCGCGGCAAATGTCTTGCGGGGTCCTCCACCCAATCGGAAAAAGCGCCTTTCCCCTTTCCCACACTGTGTTTTCCAAGCCTGCCCGAATCCAAATAATATTAAAGTTTCTCGTATGACTGCGGATAAATAGGAATAGAAATGGACCGGCCGCAAATGACGGGACAACACTTCTAAGTTTGAAGATAAGTTCGGTTATCATACCACTGCGACTCAAAGGAGTACCGCCATGACCATTCAAGACGATGAAACCCTGCAGATGTACCTGGAGGAGTCCCTAGAACATCTAGCAGACATCGAAAACGATTTTTTGGCCATTGAAGAAAATGGGGCCAACATCGATGACGATCTCGTCAACAAGGTCTACCGAGCCGCGCACTCCATCAAAGGAGGCGCCGGTTTCATGGGCTTGACCAACATAAAGAATTTGACCCATGAGATGGAAAATCTCCTCGGCAAGATGCGCGGCCGTGAAATAGTTCCCACCCCGGACATTATCAATGTGTTGCTCACCGCCGCAGACCAGTTGAAGGCGTTGATGGCGGACATCCTAAACAGCAACGATATCGACATCAGCCATCATGTGCGGGCGCTTCAGGCCATCCTGGAGGCCGGTGGCGCCGCACCCGCAGCACCCGCAGCCCCCAAAGCGGATACAACGGATCAAAAGCCGGCCGGCGGCATCGCGACGAAAGCGGCCCCGGCAAAAGTGGTCAAACAAACGCAAACGGCCCCGGCAGCCGCACAAAATGACGAAAACACGCTCTCCCTGGCCTTTCCCGACGGCGGCATGGGACTGGTTGTGGACCGGGCCAAAGTCACACCCATGTTTTCCCAGGGAAAATGCGTCTATCTGGTCAAAATGGATGTGGAAACCCATATCCACGCCTGTGGTAAAACATGCCGGAGCGTGCTGGAGGAAATGGAGCAGACGGGCATTATTCTAAGCAGCAACTTTCCACTGACCCCTGCAGCCGAATTGGCCGATGACTGGACACCCGACGTGCCAACGATGATGGTCGTCTTCGGCACCATTCTCAAACCCAGCGATATTAATGTGCTTTTTGAAATCGATGAATACTGCATTCTCGAATTGAAAGCAGATCTGGCGCTGTACCAGATCAAAGGCGATCCTGTGCCCACAGCCGTCGAACCCGAATCATTCGGTGTCCCGGCCCCGGATATTCAAACACAAGCCGCCCGGGCTCAAACAGCGCCCGTGACAACGGTCGATCCTTCACCGGTTGCAGCACCGGCACCGATCGATTTGATGGAAACAGCGCTATCGGAGCCGGAAAAAAATACCGGAACGTACCTTGAAGAGACCATTTCAACCTATGCGGAAGCACCGCTGGAGTGTGTGGCCGACAAGCGCGGCGGCAAAGTGGAACATGAGACCACCAGTTTGCGGGTCCACTTGAGTTTGCTGGACCAACTGATGACCCTTGCCGGTGAACTGGTGCTGAGCCGCAACCAACTGCTGCAATCCATGGGATCCAATGACCAGCGCAGCTCGGAAGTCGCCGGCCAGCGTATCGACCTGATCACTTCTGAACTGCAGGAAGCGATCATGCTGACCCGTATGCAGTCGATCGGCAATGTATTCAATAAATTCCCGCGCGTGGTGCGAGATCTGGCACGCAGCCTGGGAAAGCAGGTGGAGCTTTCCCTGGAGGGCAAAGACGTCGAACTGGATAAGACGATCATCGAAGCCATCGGTGATCCGCTCACCCATTTGGTGCGTAATGCCGTGGACCATGGCATTGAAACACCCGAGATTCGCCAACGGACCCGAAAAAACAAAACCGGCCAGATCTATTTGCGCGCATACCACGAAGCGGGCCAGGTCAATATTGAAATCGCCGACGATGGTAAGGGACTGGACGGCAACAAAATTGCCGCCAAAGCCGTGGAAAAGGGGTTGATCTCAGATGAACAGGCCAAGCTCATGTCCGCCCGGGAAAGGACCAACCTGATCTTTCTGCCCGGCTTTTCCACGGCCGAAAAGATAACCGATGTCTCGGGCCGGGGTGTGGGCATGGACGTGGTCAAGACGAATCTTGACCAGTTGGGCGGCATCATCGACATCGATTCGGAACCGGGCAAAGGCACCACCATCCGCATCAAGCTGCCCCTGACCCTGGCCATCATTCCCTGCCAGGTCATCGTCACCGGTGGTGAACGCTATGCCATTCCACAGGTGAACCTTGAGGAGTTGCTTCGCATTCCGGCCGATCAGGTCAACCGTCGCATCGAACGCGTGGGAGATGCGGACGTGGTTCGTCTGAGGGGCAACCTGCTGCCCTTGATCCGCCTGTCGGATATCATCGGCGTGACATCTCTTTATACGGATCCGGCGACCGGCGAAACCGCAATCAATCGACGCAAGACCCTTTTGGACCGCAGGTCGAAAAAAAGCCCGGCCATACCTAGCGACGACGCCTCGCAAGAGAAGCAAACTCCTGCAGCCGCCGGGCAAGATACGCCCAATCGGCGGGAGCAACTTGGCAACGACCGGCGTTACCACTCGGTCGGTGCCTTGAACATCGTGGTGGTCTCCACCGGCACGATGAAATACGGCTTGGTGGTGGACCATCTGCACGACTCGGAAGAAATCGTCGTCAAGCCGCTGGGGCGTGATCTTAAAAAATGCAAAGGTTACGCGGGGGCCACCATCATGGGCGACGGCCGTGTGGCACTGATCTTGGACGTTTCCAACCTGGCGCATATGGCCGGTTTGACCACGGTGGAAGGTACGGCCCGGGCCGCCGAAGTGGCCGCGTCAGAGCGAGATGCCGTGCACGCCGCGCGAGACAAGCAATCCTTGCTGATTTTCCGCAGTGCCGAAAACGAGCAATTCGCCGCACCGCTGAACCTCGTCGAGCGTATCGAAAAGATCAAGCGTGAAGACATCGAACATGTGGGCGGAAAGCAGGTCATGAAATACCGTGGCGGCAGCCTGCCCTTATTTAGAATCGATGAGTGCGCTTCCGTGCAACCCCTGGCCGACCAAAACAATTTATTGGTCATCGTTTTCATGGTGGCCGGTCGCGAAATCGGTTTGTTGGCCATCGGTCCGGTGGATGCCATGGAGATCAACCTTAGCCTGGACGGCTCGACCTTGCGCCAACCGGGCATCATGGGATCGACCATCATCAACGACCGCACCACGCTGATAGTGGATATCGTTGAAATTGTACAGATTTTAAATCCTCAGTGGTTTGAGAAACCTAAAAAAACCAAGGCAGAGGAAGACGCACCGGCAGCCACCATCCTTTTTGCCGAAGACTCCAGCTTTTTCCGCAACCAAGTGAAAGGCTCCATGGAAAAGGAAGGTTTTATCGTACTCGAGGCCGAAGACGGCGTGATTGCCTGGGATTTGCTTCAAGAAAAGGCGCAAGACATCTCCCTGGTGGTTACCGATATTGAGATGCCCAATATGGACGGCTTCACGCTGACCAGCAAGATCAAGGAACACCCGGCTTTCGCCCACCTGCCGGTGATCGCGCTGACCACGCTGGCAGGAGATGAAGATATCGCCAAGGGGAAACAAGTGGGCATTGATGACTACCAGATCAAATTGGACCGTGAACGACTGATCAAAAGTATTCATGAATTTCTCAAGGCCGCCTGAAACGGCCCGGAGAAATACAACCCGCAAGGTATGGAGCGTATCCATGGCAGTGAGCAGACAGCACCATTCGGCAACCAATTCATTCGGCATGCAAAGTCAATCAGGCATGGTCGAACTGGCGACTTTCTACGTGGGTGAGGCGCTGTGTGGCATGGACATCCTCAAGGTCCAGGAGATCAACAAATTAATGGAGATGACCCAAGTGCCCCAGGCCCCGGATTATGTCATGGGCATATTGAACCTACGCGGCCAAATCGTAACCATCATCGACCTGAGTAAAAAATTGGGATTGCCGCAAATCCAAATCAATGAAAACTCACGCAACATCATCGTCAACTCGGATAACGAGTATATCGGCCTTCTCGTTTCACGAATCGGTGATGTGGTGGATGCAGACTGGCAAAAGGTCGAGCCGCCGCCGGCGAACATCGGCGGCGTACAAGGCAATTTCTTTAAAGGCGTGTTCAAGATGGAGGATCGCCTGATCGGAATACTGGACGCCGACAAGGTATTGGCAGAGGAGATATAAGACGTTGGCCCCCGAGCGCAAATCAAGCTCATTCGATAACCACCCCTTGGTCAAGACGGGAAACGGAGACAATGCCTGACTCTGAAATATTGCGCGTGATGGTGGTGGACGATACCGTCGTTTACCGTAAGATTGTCAGCGATGTGCTGGCCGAAATACCGGGTGTGGAAGTCGTCGGTACGGCGCATAATGGCAAGGCCGCATTGTTCAAGATCAAAACGCTGAAGCCGGACCTGCTTACACTGGACATCGAGATGCCTGAAATGAACGGCCTCGAAGTACTCCAGCACCTGCGCAAAGAGGCTGCGCCGGTGGGGGCCATCATGCTCAGCACGCT
>JABDRH010000021.1 GCA_013041835.1 Desulfatitalea sp.
GCTGGCCCCGGCGGCCTGTTGGGCCTGTGCGTGAACGCGGGAGGCTTGGGCGCGACCGCCCAGCGCCTCGCCATAGGCATCGATGAAATGTCGACGCGGTTGCGCGGCGATTTCCTGGGCCGAGCGCATTCCCGTTCCCACAAGGACCGCCACCTCCTCGGCATGGTGGGTCACGCGACTGACCCGCTCGACGGCTTCAACCTCTTCGATGACAAATTCAGCCTCGATGGTCTCGTAGCCTTCGAGCAGATCTGGATCTTGCAAGGCCCGCTCGCGAATCGACGCGCTGAGCAGGTCGTGGCGCGGCACACGCTCGAGCAAACGGTGCGCGCCTTCACTCAGGACTTCAGATTGATGCAGCGCCTTGCGAATGAACCTGCTGGGAAATGCTTCTTCCAGAGTATCGCGTATGGCTTCGGCTCGGACCGCGACCCAATCGTGTTCCGCTTGTTCGTCATCATCGGCATCATCATCCGCGTCCGTGGCCTCATCGAACGCATCATCGTCGTCAGGCACATCTTCATCGTCATCGAATGCTTCATATTCTTCTTCGAATTCTTCTTCAAATTCGGCTTCCAAAATATGCGAATCGGTATCGATGTCGAACGCCTGCCCGGACCCTTCGTATGCGCCTTGACCCATCGGTGCGGCCACCGATGCCATTTGCGACACATCCGGTACCGCCCCATCCGATACATATACGGATTCGAGGATCTGGCACCAGTCATCCAAATCAAACTCGGCAAGGTCTTCGAGCATTTGCCAACGCCCCTGTTTACGCAACGATAACACCTTGCGGACCAGTGCCGACTCCGCGCCGAGCAGGCCACCGATGTCGATGGCCATTTCCAGCGCGGACCGGACCTGTTCATCCACCGCCTCCTGCCCGCCGTCTCCGGCGACCAGGCTCTCCCAGAACTCCGTGGCGCCGGCGCTTCGTGCCTGGTAGCGCCCGAGGATTGTGCGGGTCACTTCGCGCGGCAGGTCGGCGGATGCGATCAATTCGCCAAGGCCGGCGCCCATGGACGACGGGCCGGTTTCCAGAACGCGGTCCAGCACCCGTTCGGAAAGCTGCGCCAGCAGGGACGCGACGCCTTGAACCTGTGTTTCATTGACGATCCCATCGTCGATGGCCGCTGTGATCGTGGCATGCAGCTCGGCCAGGGGGACATCGATCAGGTCCGCCAGCTCCACCGACATGCCATTGCCGCCCAATGCATAGAACATCGGCGCGGGCAGACCGGTTTCCACTGCAAGCGCCCGCACCCGCTGCAACAATGCAAGCCTTTCCGGCTCCACATCGATCTCATCGGCCAGCTCGAACAAGTCATCGGCAGACAGGTCGTCGAGGATCGCCGGCCCCTCCTCGATCTCACCAAACATGCGGTCTTCGAGCAGTTCGTATTCGCAGGGGTTTTCTTTGCCGCCAGGCATGTGCAGATCAACGCGTGCCCGTCGGCGGGTCATGTCGACAGGTGACGACTCGATCAGCAGTGTATCATCGGGTCCCACCAGTTGGAGGACCAGACGCGTCTCCGACGCAGGCGACCCGTGATGGAATGGATCGTATTGCAATTTGAACACGCCGCCGCGGTCCACCGGCGTCTCACCAACGAACGCCTGGGCGAGCGCATGCTCGGCACCGTCACTGCCGAGGGAATACGCAACGCCTCGAATGTTCGCGCCTTCAATAATCGGCCCCCAGATACGTCCGTGGACTTCATGGGGTTCATGAGATGCATCAGCCGCCGCGTCACTTGGATACTGATGTGACATCGCAATGGGAACGAAGAACTGTATGGGCACGGGTCCATGATCGACCGATAACTCCCGAACCTCGGTCAGGATCAAATCGCCGCGGTCGTATATACGAAATTCGAAACGGACAATGCCCTCCTGGACATCGCACTCGGGTATGAGCGGCAGGGCCGAAACAAACCGGCCCTGGGCATCACTCTGGCTTTCGGCCAACGGTTTGAGTTCATCCTCACCCAGGCACCAGGTTTCAATGCGAAGATCAGCGAGACCGGTTGCCGCCTCACTGCCGATGATTTGTCCTTCAACTAAAACCGACTGCGGTAACATGGCTTTTAATGTCCTAACCGGCATATTTTGGCCGTAAAACGTGGCGACCCCGAAAGGATCACGCTTCCATCCCTATTTCAGCAAACTATATACCGGACAAAGGTGCATACGGCTGCTTCAGCGCCGGGTTGCCGCACGCACCGGATGTGCTTCCACCCCACAACACCTGGATGGCATTGCGAAAGACAGGGACCTTGCGATTCAAGTTATCGATGACGATCCGCCGCTGGTCGCGCCGGCAGGTCCGCAACCGTTCTTTACAAAGGTGCCTATTGGTATTCATAGATCCGTTCCCGGCGCGGTGATGGGGTCGATCCAGCTTGTGGTACGGATTGCCGACGAATCATATCAAAGCCGAATGCGCGCGCTACCGAAGGTGTGACGACACCGTCGGCCGCGCCGTTGTCCTGTGCCTGCTGCCATTGAATATACGCCATGGTCGTACCCGGCCCCATGTCACCGTCGACCCTGCCGGTATAGCTTCCGCCGCGGCTCAGGCCCATTTGCAGCGCGCTGACCGCCGGGCCCCGGGCGCCGAAACGCAACCGGTGCAAAGGCGAACGGTGACCGGTACTGACAAGCCGCGCTTCTCTGCCGGTCAACAATACGTAAACAAAGCGGTCTTGAAACCGGTCGCGATTGTTGTCCGGATCCAGTCCCGCCCGTTGGCGAAAGGTCGCCCAACTGCCGGTGTGCCGGCTATTGGTGAAATTCCCCGACACGGTCTGGCAACCTGCAGAGGAAAACTCGGCGAATGAGGGATTAAAGCCCGGATGGATGTTATCCGCCGGACTGCAGCGGTCCCACAGGTCGGTCGTCTCGTAGATCAGGTTGTTATTGGATCGCAGCACGACGACTTGCCCGCCCAATATGAACGCACCGTCCACCGCGCGGTGGCGCCCGACGGTATACAAGTACCTTCCGGTGGGCAACAGATTGGCCCTTTGCCCGCCATGCCGGGCTTGCAAGCACATATAGCCCCAATTGGGCACGGTGGCGCCCGTGAATACCGCGATTTGATGGGTGGATCTTTTCCAGACCCCCAGCACGCAGTGAAATCCAAAATGATCGGGCAGGTCCTCGCTGAGTTGCACCGAATTGACAAACGCCCCATCCGAAGCGCCGCTGACGATTTTGCACCCGCGCAGGCCAAACAAAACCTGATCCTGACCACCGGAGACATCAAAGTGATTGAACCCGCACAGCCGCTGTAAATGCTGCGCGGTAAAGGAAAAGGCCTGGGATACGCCGGCAACGTTCAAATGCCGATAATCGATGGAAACGTTGTCGGCCGCCCAGCGGGCGTCGTTGGCCGTATGACGCGTGCATCTGCCCCATCGGCGGGCGGGCGGGGCCTCGGCGGGCACGAAATCTTCTTCACTGTACCAGTCGTTTTCGTCGAGATATTCGGTATCCGTATAGCCCTGCTGGCCTTCCGTGGGTGTTGCGCCGCCACCTGTTCCCGGCGGCGCAGGCGCGGAAGGATGACCGGGTGATATCCTTAAACGTTCCAGTTCACGCCATGTCGCCGGGCCGATCTTGCCATCCCACTGATCGGACTGGCCGGGAAACACGCAACGCTGGAACATCCGAGTCGCCTTCTCGGTATTGAGCCCGAAGCGACAGTCCACCCCAACGGATCTTGGGTCAGGCTTGCCCGGATACGCTGAATCGCCGCCATATCGACCCCGGCAGCGCAACGGTAAGTTCCGGTCGTCAAGCCGTTCAGAAAGCGGTTGAGCAATATCTGTGCGTCGCCTACCGTTGGGTTGCGTGAATATTGTGGGTCGGAACCTTTATATACCAGCGGGTGCAGACCGCGTCCCTGTGGATCGGGAACGGCCGCGGGCGGCCCTTCACCGGGGCGGCAGTTGTGGACAACACTGCCGCCGGCGCTCCGCGCCGGCGCCGGCACCGGCACCGGTGTTGATGGGTGGGCGCCGCCGGCCGGGCGCGGCAGGCCCTGCTCCTGAAGGGCCAGCAGCAAGCGGGTAGGGTTTAATACCTGCGTCGGCCGCGTTCGTCCTTTCATCCAGCGATACGTGCGTGTTGCCCCCGTCGTATAGGTTTCAAAATGGACCATGGATGAACCGCCCGGGTTCCTGCCCACACGACCGATGACCTGTCCGGCAGTGACATTCGATCCCACCGAAAGACGATTTCTGCTCAGAGAATCCGGCGCGACTTCGCCGTAGTTGACGACAACCTGCGCATGTTGCACCAGCAAAGCCCAACTGGTTTTGTTCTCCCCGCAACAAAAGGGAAAAAAGCGCACAATGCGGCCGTCTTCGATGGCCACCACCGGATCGCCGAAACGGCCGAACAGGTCAATACCGATATGATAGCGTCCGCCCCCGCTTCGGTTCGCACCAAAGCTGCGCGCCGGACGGCCGATCCAGGCGCCATCGACCGTCCGGTATGATACGAGGCGGCCCTGGGAAGCGCTGGTCATGATCGGCCAATGCCCGGTGCCGGATAACAGCGGGGCAAACGGCGCGCCGGCGCTGTTGGGGGATGGATCCGGTTCGACAAATTCCGCATCGAATGCCGGCCAGGCCTCTTCGTCATCCAGGGGAAGGCCATGGTCATAGGCTTGCTCGCTTTGTTCCGCACCCCACAAAGACGGCTGGGCACCGCACCCTTCAGCCCGCTCAAAAGGCGCGCGCCGTGGCGAGGCCGCACGACGCACAGACGTAAACCGGCTGCGCTCACCGCGCAATGGGCGCCTGGGTCCCGCCTGCCCCAACAGGTCGCGGTAGAACAACTCCGCCTCGAGGACTTCGGTCCGGGATATCGGCCTTGGTGTCGCCAGCCTTCTTTGTATGCCTTTTCGCCGCATGGTGACCTCCGTTGTCGTTTTACACGATAAAGATAGCTTGCAAAACGGGGCGAACCCCGCATGCTACGGTTCATTCGATGCGATCACGCATCGATACGGTCTTTGCGTCTTTATATCTTTGTGTATTAGCAGCAACTCATGTGCCAAAGGCGATATTCGGCTACAATGCACTGATTTTATTGCTATTTCAATTATGATTAGAAGTAAGGCGGGTTAAAATGGACCCAATGAAAAAATGTCCGTCTTTGCTGCTATAAAAACGCCAGTCTTTGCTAATACCTCATAAACAGCGCATTTTCAGTCAACACAGAGCAATCAAATACTGGGTCATTCTCTACCCGAATGATTGCGCCTTTTATGACCGAATGAATTGTGGCTTGCAGCGGCGGCAGGCGTTTCAGGATGCCATCCACGGTCACCCTGTCGCCCATGCGATCCCGGTTGGGATATGAGACGCTAAACAGGTCGGAACGTGCCGGTTGCTTGGCCGGCACTTTTATTTGAGATAGCAATCTAAAGACCCCTGTGGCGGCCACTTTCGGCTGGGTTGGGGAGTAGCCCATTGCTTTGCCACGGAGGTCTTTAGATTGCTATCTCAACTGTACTGTCACATCTCCCACGGTGATGCTGGTTGCCATCAATTTGATCGTACCGTCAGAGCAGGTGAACTCATATGCTGTGAGGGACACGGTTTCTCCGACCTCAAGGCAAATGCCATATTGGTTACACAAATAATTGAACTTTATACCGTAAACCTCGGTCCCATCGACATCAACCATGTTGGGATGGGTTGAAATCGCGGCGATTACACCTGATACTTCCGTTGTGTCTGCGCTGACGTTCTGTGCTGTAATAAAACATACTGCCACGGCGAAGATGATAAATAGGTTCTTAAGTACACGTGTCATGTGCTTTCTCCTTTTAATAAATGATGTTTCCGCAATACTTGACTACCCCCTAAGAATTCTTCCCAGCTCTTTCGAATTTAATGCAGTTAACGATACGTCATTAAATCGCTGTGGTAAATCAGAGGATACCCGATTTGCTTGTCGGTTTTTTTTCCTTCTCTTTGTGAGTATTTGCCTTACAAGATGTTCCTATTGACGGGTGCGGCCATCCATTTTCACAAGGTGGCGCGGTGGATGCCATTGTCAATACCGATTGTGCAATCGGGTAATTCTCAGGTTTAATTTTGTGTGCCAATACATTGGGCATCGCCAAAGGCCGCGCGGAGGACTCCGATGGGATTGAAATTGAGACCAACTATTTTATTGAACAAGAGGACGGTGTCCAATGCAAAAAGGGTTGTGCCGATCGGCACAACCCCTTGATTTTAGTTGGCTGAGGGACCAGGATTCGAACCTGGGCTGACGGAGTCAGAGTCCGTAGTCCTACCACTAGACGATCCCCCAGCAGGATGGCTCCGTTCTTATAAAAAATGACCCCCGGAGTCAAGGCTTTCATTGCGTGCGAGCCCTTAGGGTTCGCACAAAGACAAGCAAGATGGGGGAATTCTTTCTTTCCCGCGCCCCAAGCTGCCATTTGTACAGAGACACCCGTTAGCCATTCGATGATTCAATATAATCGATTGCCCGGTCCAACCGGTCCAATACCCGTTGCTTGCCCAGCACGACCATAATTTCAAATATACCGGGGCTGACGCTGGTGCCGGTCAGCGCCACGCGCACCGGCTGGGCGATTTTGCCCAATTTGATTTCAAATTTCTCCATGAGTTGGACAAAGATCCGCTCAAGCGACGGCTCATCAAAGCCATCCAACTCGGCCAAACCTTGCCGCAAGTCCCGGAGGGGTTCCAGCACGCTGCCTTTGAGGAACTTTTTGGCGGCCTTTTCATCCAGGTTAAGGCCTTCATTGTAATAAAAATGGGCCTGCAGGGCCATTTCCTGCAATGTTTTGCTGCGCGGTTGCAGGGTGGCAATAGCGCTGTGCAGGTAGGCATCGTCGTGTGCCTGCCACCCCTGGGCGGCAAGAAACGGGAGCAGTTGCGGGGCGATGGCCTGGGCCGTGGCGGCCTGAATGTGGTCGGCATTAATGGCGTTAAGCTTCACTGCATCGAAAATGCCGGCTGACTTGCCCACCCGGTCAAGATCGAATTTTTCAATCAGTTCCTGCCGTGTAAAAAATTCCTGGTCGCCGTAGGACCATCCCAGACGGGCCAAAAAGTTGATCAGGGCATCGGGCAGCAGCCCCATGTCGCGGTAGGCGGTCACCGAAGTGGCGCCATGACGCTTGGACATGCGGGTGCGGTCGTTGCCAAGCACCATGGGCACGTGGGCAAATTCAGGCAACGGGCTGCCCAAGGCCTGATAGAGCAAGATCTGCTTGGGGGTATTCATGACATGATCGTCGCCGCGAATGATCGTATTGACGGCCATGGACGCATCGTCCACGACCGCCGCCAGGTTGTAGGTCGGCATGCCGTCGCTGCGCCGCAGGATGAAATCATCCTGCTCCTCGTTGGCGAATACGATATCGCCCTTGACTTTGTCGGCAACCACCGTCGTGCCGTCCACAGGCGCCTTGAAACGAACCACGGCACCGGGAGTGGGGGCAAGCCCTTTTTCACGGCAGGTGCCGTTGTATTTCGGTTTGGCGCCCTTGGCCCGGGCGCGTTCACGCATCCGTTCAATCTGGTCCGCGCTGCAGGTGCAGTAGTAGGCATGCCCCTCGTCCACCAGGCGGTCGATATGCTGGTTGTAGATCGCAAGCCGACGGCTCTGGTAAAAGGGGCCTTCGTCCCAATCAATACCCAGCCACGCCAATGCGTCGAAAATGGCCTGCACGGATTGCTCGGTGGAACGGGCAAGATCCGTGTCTTCAATTCTAAGAATAAACGTCCCACCGGTGTGGCGGGCATAAAGCCAATTAAACAGGGCGGTTCGCGCGCCACCCACATGCAAGAACCCGGTTGGACTGGGGGCGAAACGCGTCCTAATCGTGCTCATCGAGAGTTCCTTTATCCGAAGGTGTGTCTTTCTTGGTGAAATTACTTGTTGACTTTCATGTTAGTAGAGATAAACTAGCCAAATCCACATTCACGGCTAAAACCTTCCAATGACGACTTTCAGAATGCACGAAAGCCGCAATGGATTAAACGGGCGGTGCCAGAATGCCCACGTTCAACGGGGCGGCTGATGATTGTTAATATTATCAGGTTGATATAAGTACAAGTCGGAAGCCGCCGAGCGAGGGTGCCGTTGAGTAACATATTTACACCCAAAATACAAGTTGCCCGGGCGTCTAAATGATAATACCCCTTGACAAGCGCAATCAATTTAATTACTAATATCGGCCACACCCGAGCGAGTAGCAAAACAAGCATATTATTTATTAATTACAAAGATTTGGGAGATTTCTCATGGCATTACCGAAAAGAAAGATTTCCAAGGCGAGACGGGATAAACGGCGCACCCACCAAAAAATAGAGGGGCCCGACACCTCTACCTGCCCGGAGTGCGGTGAGGCCGTGTTACCCCACCATGCATGCGCGAGTTGCGGCGTTTACAAGGGACGAAAAGTTGTGGATACCGATGAAGATTAATGACTGAAAAAACGAGGATGAACACGAATGGATGAGAATACTTTCCGCGGACTGGACGAAGAATCTCGTCAAATGGTGGTGGATACGGTTCACCAGCTTAGAATGAATTTATTGAGCAAGGAAAACATCCTGAAATGGGACCAGGAGGAGGTATT
This sequence comes from Desulfatitalea sp., assembly GCA_013041835.1. GTDB lineage: Bacteria > Desulfobacterota > Desulfobacteria > Desulfobacterales > Desulfosarcinaceae > Desulfatitalea. Next base: position 8,642 of record JABDRH010000021.1, read on the forward strand.
TCCCGAAACACAGATCCGGGAAATGCTGGGTCCGGAAATCGGCCTGCAACTGCTCTTCATCCCCGAAGAATATGGCGGTATGGGCGGCGGCGCCCGGGATTCGTGCAAAGTAACCCAGGAGATGGCCAAAATATGCCTGGGGGTCGGCACCGGCTTTTTTGCCATTCAGTTGGGCACCGACCCGATTCTGGTGGGCGCCACGGAGCAGCAGAAACAAAAGTGGCTGGGCCGCATCGCCGAAGGCGAATCGCTGGTCGCCTATGCAGTGACCGAACCGGGCGCCGGCAGCAACCTGGCCTCCCTTAAAACAAAGGCCGAACCGGTGACCGATGGTAAGGGTAAAATCACCGGCTACAAGATCAACGGCACCAAGCAATTCATCTCCACCGGTGGGTACGCGGATATCGTGACGGTGCTGGCCGAGACGCCTGAAGGCCCTTCCTTTTTTATCGTTGAAAAAGGCATGGAAGGTTTCAAACAGCACAAGGGAGAAGAAAAACACGGCATTCGCGCATCCAACACCTCTCCCCTGACCTTCAGCGATGTGTTCGTACCGATCGATCACCTGATCGGCGGCGAGCCTGGCAAGGGACTCAAGCAGGCCAACAAGGTGTTCGGCTACACCCGCCTGATGGTGGCATCCATGGCGCTGGGAGCGGGGCAGGAGGCCTTGGAAATCGCCATCCCTTACGCCAAGGAGCGCATTCAATTCGGCTCTCCGTTGTCCGAAAAACAGGGGTATACCCACAAGCTCATCGTGCCCAATGCGGTGCGCCTGGCCGCGGCAGATGCCTATATTGATGAAGTGGCCCACATGCTCGACGGCAGCGAAGCGGATCTGCAGGTCGAGGGCGCCATCGGAAAACTGTTCACCACCGAAGCGGCCGACCGCTGCGCCAACGATTGCATCCAGGCTTTGGGCGGCTACGGATATATCTGTGAATTCGGTGTTGAAAAGATTAAGCGGGATGTCAAAATCACCTGCATTTACGAGGGCACCAGCGAAATTCAGCAGAACATCATCAGCACCTTCCGCTGGAAAGCCAGTCGCAAGAGCAAGGGACAGTTCTACGGCCGGTTGGCCGAAGAGATGCAGGCCCTTGATGGTGAGATGGCCGATATCGGCGCTCGATTCTACGGTATGGCCGCGCAGGCGCTGAACCAGACCATCGACCTGGCCCACAACCACCGTTTGACACGGCAGCAGGCCGTCATGTTCGACCTGTCGGATATGATGACGCATGTGGAGGTGGGTGTGGCCATGGCGCGCAAAACAGCACAGTTGGTGCGCGCCAATGATCCCCTTGCGGAAAAGTACAAAGCCATGGCGCGTGTCTTTGCCGGGGATGTCGTCCACCTGGTGGGTGACAACGCCGTTCGCATCGCCATGGGCGGCGGTCTGGACGAACAGATCGCCCAGCAACACACGACGAATATCGGCTTTTCTCAGATACCGGCCGGCCGGGCCGGCCGATTGGCGGACATGGATCGTATTGCGGACATCATTTTCGAGAGGTAGCGATGACGGAAAACAAAGCACGCGTGGTGGTGGTTACGGGCGGTTCACGGGGCATCGGCCGGGCCATATGTCAAACCATGGCATCGGCCGACACCCAAATTTTTTTCAACTACTTTTCACCGGCTGACCGGGAAGGCGAAGAGGCGGCGGCCGCGGAGACTATCAAGCAGGTCGAACACGCCGGCGGCACGGCGACCGGTTTCTGGGCCAACGTGGCGGACCAGGCCGAAGTCAGCGCCTTCGTGGATCAGGTGATGGAGGCGGCAGGGCGCATCGATGTTTGGGTCAATAACGCCGGCATCACCCGGGACGGGCTCTTGGCGCGCATGAAAGCGTCGGAATGGGATGCGGTACTCGACATCAACCTCAAAGGCCCTTTTTTGTGCACTCAGATGGTGGCCCGCATTATGGCAGGTCAACGCTCTGGCCGTATCATTAATATGGCGTCGGTGGTCGGCGTCATGGGCAACATCGGCCAATCCAACTATGTGGCCGCCAAGGCAGGCTTGATCGGCTTGACCAAAACGGTGGCCAGGGAGTACGCCGCCCGGGGCATCACCGTTAATGCAGTGGCGCCCGGATTCATCGACACGGACATGACCAAAGTGCTGCCGGAAAAAGTAAAAGAGAAGATGATCGCATCTGTTCCTTTGGGTCGCATGGGATCGCCCGAGGATGTGGCCGGCGTCGTGGCCTTTCTGGCCTCGGACGCGGCAGGCTACATGACCGGTCAGGTACTGCATGTCAGCGGCGGCATGTATATGTAACGCCCGACTTCGCCGGGCGGGGCTTCATTTATTAGTCATTCATTTAGCATAACGATTCAGCCCGGAAGGTGGCATTGACCACCTGAAGCGCAGGGCATCTTATCAACTGGAAAGGAGAGGTCAATGTCAGTCGAAGACAAAGTAAGAAAAATTATTGCTGAGAAGTTGAGCGTAGACATGGAAGAAGTTGTACCCGAAGCGTCGTTCGTGGACGATCTGGGAGCAGACTCCCTGGACCTGGTCGAACTGATCATGTCCATGGAAGAGGAGTTCGACATCGATATTTCTGATGAGGATGCCGAAAAGCTCGTCACCGTAAAGGATGCCTTCAACTACATCAATAAAAGTTAAGGCCGCATGCTTGATGTGGGCGCCGGCACCGGCCGGGCCTACATCAAGCATGATACGATCCGCATGCAAATGAAGTGGGAAAAACCCCTTCGATAGGTTCGGCGCATCGGTTATCGAGCCGGATGACGGGAGCGGCGACCAACCCATCGCCCTGTTGATCCATCGACTGGCAAGGCGCCTGTAAAGGAGGTTCATTTGGAAAATCGGGTAGTGGTAACTGGAATCGGACTGGTGACTCCCTTGGGCATTGGCATTGAGGAGACTTGGTCGGCGCTGATTGCCGGCAAATCCGGCGTGGGTGAGATTACTCGGTTCAATGCATCCGAGTACAGCACCCGCATCGCCGCTGAAGTCAAGGGATTCAACGCCCAGGACTTCATGCCAAAAAAAGAGGCCAATCGGATCGAAGCATTCATTGCCTATGCCATCGCCGCCTCACGCATGGCCTTGGAAGATTCCGGATATAAGGTCGACGGCGACAATGCCAACCGCATCGGCGTGCTCACCGGTTGCGGGTTGGGCGGCCTGCACATGCTGGAAGTCACCGCCCATACGGTGGACAACGCAGGTCCCAAACGAGTCAGTCCCTTTTTCATTCCCATGATCATCGGCAACATGGCGCCGGGCATGATCTCCATTCATTTGGGCGCCAAAGGCCCGAACTCTTCCGTGGCGACGGCCTGTGCCGCCGGCGCCCATGCCATCGGCGACGCCTTTGACCTGGTGCGCTACGGCAAAGCCGATGCCATGATCACCGGCGGTGTGGAGTCAGTGATCACACGCACCTGCATTGCCGGCTTCGGCGCCATGAAAGCGCTGTCCACCCGCAATGATGACCCCCAAAAGGCGTCACGGCCCTTTGACAAAGATCGTGACGGTTTCGTGGTGGGCGAAGGCAGCGGTATGCTCATCCTCGAATCCCTGGCGCATGCCCAAGAGCGCGGTGCCAGAATATATGCCGAAATGGCGGGATATGGAATGAGTGGCGACGGCTACCACATGACCTCACCCTCACCCGACGGCGATGGCGCTATCCGCTGCATGCAGGCCGCCATAGACGATGCCGGCATTCAGCCCGGGCAGATCGGTTACATCAATGCCCATGGCACTTCCACGCCGCTGAATGACCTGTATGAATCCCGTGCCATTAAAAAGGTGTTCGGTGATTTGGCACCCAAGGTACCGATCAGCTCCACCAAATCCATGACCGGTCATTTGCTGGGCGGCGCCGGCGGCATCGAGACCGTCTTCACCACCCTTGCGCTGCAGCACGGTATTTTGCCGCCGACCATCAACCTGGAAACCCCGGGCGATGAGTGTGATCTGGACTACATACCCAATGAAGCCCGCCGTGCGAATGTCGACTACGCCATGACCAACTCCTTCGGCTTCGGCGGCACCAACGCCTCGCTGATTCTGAAAAAGTACGTGGCTTAAGGGAAGGTATAAGGGCGCAGGAAAAGAATAATTCCTCCATCTTTCAAGGATCATCATGCGCCCATTTTTGTCGTTTGACGAAGGGTGCGCGATCCAATCCTGCACCCTTGCCCCCCTGCATCCGCATTCCCCGAGAGTGTTATAAATCATTCAGCCGGCATCCGCGCCCGCATCGTCATTCAAGGCTTTTTTCCTTGCGATTCGACGGAGATAAAGTTATGAAACACCGTTAAACCACACGATATGGGGGGGAGCGTGACGGTGAGAATCCCAACAATGGCGTTCAAACCGGACAAGGGGCGCCGGACCGACCTTCACAGGAGCGTTTCGTTACATGAAGATTATCATTGGGTGTGATCATGCCGCATTTGGCTTGAAAGAGACGGTAAAGCATCATCTAGAAAATCGCGGTGTTCAAGTAGAGGATGTGGGCGCTTTCAGCGAGGCGTCGGTGGACTATTCCCAAATCGGCATGGCCGTGGCGTCGAAGGTGTCGGACGGCGGTTATGAACGCGGTATTCTTTTGTGCGGCACCGGCCTGGGCATGTCCATGGTGGCCAATCGTTTTGCCCACGTGCGGGCCGCTTTATGCAATGACCTGTTTGCCGCCAGCATGAGCCGGCGCCATAACAATGCCAACATTCTCGTCATGGGCGGCCGGGTGATTGGCGATGTACTCGCGCTTGAGATTGTAAACACCTGGTTGGAAACCCCTTTCGAGGCAGGACGACATCAACGACGCCTAGACCAGTTCGATGACCTGGCGGGCAAGGCAACATAGCCCTTATCCCATGCACGGGCGTAAAACACGATAAGGATAGCGCAGTGAACGACCCAACCATCGTATCGGTGGACCCTGAAATCGCGCGGGTTCTGGAGCAGGAACTGGAGCGGCAGACCAGCCATCTGGAGTTAATCGCTTCGGAAAACATCGCCAGCAAAGCGGTGATGGCGACTCAGGGCAGCCTTCTGAGCAACAAATACGCCGAAGGGTATCCCGGCAAGCGCTACTATGGCGGGTGCGAATATGTGGATATGGCCGAGGAACTGGCCATCAACCGTGCCACCCGGCTGTTTGGGGCCGACTATGTGAATGTTCAGCCTCACTCGGGCTCCCAGGCCAACATGGCAGCCTACTTTGCCCTGCTCGAACCGGGTGACACGGTGCTGGGCATGGATCTGGCCCACGGCGGGCATCTCACGCATGGGGCCAAGGTGAGCTTTTCGGGACGGCTCTACCGGTTCGTGCATTATGGCGTGACGGCCGAGACAGGCAAAATCGACTATGGCGAAGTACGCCGCCTGGCCCAAGCCCATCGGCCCAAACTAATCGTGGCAGGTGCCAGCGCCTATCCCCGCATCCTGGACTTCCAGACTTTTGCCGAAATCGCCCGGGAGGTAAAAGCCTTTTTGATGGTGGACATGGCTCATATCGCCGGCCTGGTGGCCGTGGGATTGCATCCTTCGCCGGTCCCGGTTGCCGATATCATCACCTCGACCACTCACAAGACCCTGCGCGGTCCCCGTGGCGGGTTGATCCTGGCCAAGGCCCAATTCGAAAGCAAACTGCGCAGCGAGGTGTTCCCGGGCATCCAGGGCGGCCCCCTGATGCATGTGATCGCGGCCAAGGCCGTGGCCTTCAAGGAGGCGCTTACCCCGGAATTCAAGGATTACCAGGTTCAAGTGGTGACCAACGCCCAGACCCTGGCCGAAAGCCTGCAAAGCGCCGGCCTGCGCCTCGTGTCGGGCGGCACGGACAACCATCTCATGCTGCTGGATTTGACCGATTGGGATATTACCGGCAAGGAAGCCGAAACTGCTCTAGGACAGGCCGGCATTACAGTGAACAAAAATGCCGTTCCCTTTGACAGACGCGGCCCGGTGGTGACCAGCGGCGTCCGCGTCGGCACCCCCTTCTTGACCAGCCGCGGCATGGGCACCGCGCAAATGCGCCAGATCGCCGGTATGATTGTCGAGGTGCTCAAGAAAAAGGACGATCCTAAAATTTTGGAGCGTACTCGGTCAAAAGTAGCCGAATTGTGTCAAGCGTTTCCGCTGTATCGCGCCTAGCCAATGCGATGCCATACAGCGACAATGGGGTGAGGACCACCCCAACCGGCAACGATGATCTTTTAAAAAAAGCGAGTGGCCATGACGATCAAGCGAGAGCGTCCGTGCTGGGACACCTATTTTATGGATATCACATGCCTGGTAGCCAAACGCGCCACATGCCTGAGACGCGCCGTGGGCGCGGTCGTGGTCAAGGAGCGCCGCGTCCTGGCCACCGGGTATAACGGGGCGCCCAGCAATGTCCGTCATTGTGCAGAAGTGGGGTGTTTGCGCGAGCAGCTCAACGTGCCCTCGGGCGAACGCCATGAATTGTGCCGGGGCATCCACGCCGAACAAAACGCCATTATCCAGGCCGCCTACCACGGCGTCTCCATAAAGGGCGCCACCTTGTTTTGCACCAACCTGCCCTGCTCTATCTGTACCAAAATGATTATCAATGCCGGAATCGTACGTATCGTTTACCAAGCCGGATATGCCGATACGATTTCCAAGGATATGCTGGCCGAAGCTCGCATGGAACTGGTCCACTTGCCAACCAGCCAGACGGAGGTGCCTTCATGAAGTGTCCTTTCTGTGGAGAGATGGACAATAAAGTGATCGATTCCAGGGTCAGCAAGGACGGCGCGGTGATTCGGCGACGCAGGGAATGCATCGACTGCGTTCGGCGCTTCACCACCTACGAGCACATTGAAGAAATCCCCATCATGATTGTCAAAAAGGATGGGCGACGCGAGGTCTTCAACCGTGACAAGGTCCGTTCGGGCATGCAGAAGGCGTGTCAGAAACTGGATATCAGCATGAACACCATCGAGGATTTTATCGAGGACCTGGAAAGAGATCTGCGCGAAACCGGTGAAAAGGAGATCCCTTCGCGGGCGGTGGGCGAAAAAATCATGCAAAAACTGCACGAAGTGAACGATATCGCTTATGTGCGCTTTGCTTCGGTTTATCGTGAATTCAAGGATGTGAACGATTTCATGGATGAACTGAAAACCCTGTTGAGCGGGCGGTGATGGACGACAGCGATTTTATGGCCCAGGCTTTGGCCCTGGCCGCCCGGGGTGCGGGCCGCGTTTCTCCCAACCCCCTGGTGGGCGCCGTGGTGGTGCAAAACGGCCGGATCGTTGGACGGGGCTGGCACCAGGCG
>JABDRH010000022.1 GCA_013041835.1 Desulfatitalea sp.
GCGCTGGTCGTATGCAAGGTCGACAGGACCAGATGACCGGTGGAGGCCGCTTCGATGGCCAGGCTCATGGTGGTCAGATCCCGCATTTCGCCCACCAGAATAATGTCCGGGTCTTCTCGCAAAGCGCCGCGCAGCGCTGCGGTAAAGGATTGGGTATGAATCCCGACTTCCCGTTGGTTGACCAGGCACCCTTCGCTTTTATGCACAAATTCAATGGGATCCTCTATGGTGATAATGTGATCCTGGCGCAATCGATTCGCCTCATCGATAATTGCCGCCAAGGTCGTCGATTTGCCACTGCCGGTGGGCCCGGTAACAATGACCAATCCGCGCGGCAGGGTGGCCAGCTTGGGAATCACCTGCGGCAGGCCGAGCTGTTCACAGGTTAGGATCGTGCTGGGAATTTCCCTAAAAACAGCGCCCACTCCGTTTTTTTGCATAAAGAAATTGGCGCGGTAACGGGCGAGTCCCGGGATTTCATAGCCGAAGTCCACGTCGCCCGTCTCTTCAAAGGACTTGATTTTCTCCTCCGCGGCGATTTCGTAAAGCATGGCCCGTAGCTCGTCATTGGGCAATACCTTGTATTTGACCCGCTCGATATCGCCATGCACGCGCAACGCCGGGGGTTGGCCGGCCATAAGGTGCAGGTCGGAGGCATTTTGTTCGTGCATCAGCTTAAAAAAGGCATCAATTTTCGCCATTATTGACTCCCATATCGTTGTACGTGGTTAGCTCATCAGGATTTGGCCTTGCCGCGAATACGCGTGCTTGCGCTATGGTTTCTTTGGGTATCGGCTGTGTGGGGTAAAAGTTTAACTCAATGTGCTGGGGGGGTGTTTCAGAACGGCCACTTTTCTGTCCGATGCATCCAACTCATCCATGCTCTCCTTGCCGATTTCGAGCAGCTTGGCATGGGCATCCAGTACCGACCGGATCTGCACTTCGATTTGCATGCGCTGTCGTTTGAGTTCAGCGATGTCCTCATGCAACTGGGAGAGGCGGTTATGGGCCCTGTTAAGGATTTTTTCGGCTTTGACTTCGGCATCCGCAATTATGATTTCGGCTGATTTGCGGGCATTGTCCTTCATCTGCTCCAGTACTTTTTGAGAGTTGAGCATGGCACGCTTGAAGGTCTCTTCACGCTCCTTGTACCCCTGAGACTCCATTTTGAGTCTCCGGAGTTCATCCTTCATCTGCTGATTTTCGTTTTGAAGGGCGTTCAGACTCTCGGCGATTTGCTCAAGAAAACGATCGACTTCCCGGATGTCGAATCCCCGAAATCGCACACGAAATTGTTGCTGTTGCGTATCTGAAGCGGTAAGGCGCATCATAGCCTCCTGAGGTTGATTTAGAGCAAGCTGCTCCCGAACCTGAACAAGGGTTGTAAAAACAGTCTAAGAAAATAAATACCAAAAAGGACGGCCATAGGCGAGAAATCAATGCCGCCATATACCAGCGGGACCTTCGTGCGAATCTTGGATAGTACCGGATCCGTGATGGCATAGATGAAACGAACCACGGGATGGTAGGGGGTTATGCTGATCCATGACATGATCACCCGGGCCAGCATGACCAATAAATAGAGGCTCAATAATAAATCACCAATCTTGGCAACAGCCATAATGAGATGACCAAGGGGATACATTTCTTTGGATTTCCGATCAGCGGTTATGGTTGGGTAGAACGGATTTGAACAACCGAAGGTCTCCTCCGGCGTTTTGTTTCGTTTGGGCATTCTCCTGACGACGACGTTAAATCACAGCCATAGAATATTGCTGCAGCGCAAGATATGTCAAGTTTTTTCAAGGGTTGCAATCTGTGGCTCATCAATTGTCCAAAACGGTCGATAAAAAAACCATGTCATCTTCAGCTCAAGGCGGGAAAGCGTATGGATGCCGGTAACGATACAGATATCTACAAGGGATTAAGGGCCCTGTCAGAGGCGTCTTTTCCCAGGCAATGCACCACGTGTGGCAAGCGCTTTGAAACCGTCGAGGCATTTATTCGCGCGACGCAAACCGTACGGGAAGGCAACAGCGGACTCAAAAGTGCGCTGAGCGAAACCGATGCGCCCATCGTGGAGCTGTTTCGCAACTGCACCTGCGGATCGACCCTGATGGATTGTTTCAACGACCGCCGGGACATGAGCCCGGCGGGATTGAAACGCAGGGCGCTCTTCGATCAATTGCTCAACCTAATCACGAGCAAGGGGGTGAAGCGTTCCTTGGCCAGAACCGAGCTGCTCAAGGTTCTCAACGGTGAAAACAGCTCTTTGTTGCAGAAAATGGGTATTAAAACCAGGAACAGCTCAAGTTGACCGCGAAATGCGGTGCATCGCCGATGGTTTTTAGAGCTGCAGGGTATCTCCCCCCCATAAAGATCTTATGACAGAGGGCGTTGGTCAACAGTGACGCCCTGTTTGAACGTCAGCCAAAACGCCTGCAACGGAGTCTCTTTGCCCAGGCAATATTTAACATATTCACGCATCATGGCGGTGACGAGCTGCGCCTTGGGCATTCGAGCCACATACGCTTTTTCATCCAGGTCGCGAATGGCCGACTTTTTCGATAGTTTCTTGTCTGTTCGGGCCCTAGTGAGCACATGCTGGGTCACGGTTTCCATCTGCACCCTGAGCAGGGCCGGGTCCGTGCCCTCCAAGGCGTTGAAAACGTTCTCTAAAATTGAAGGTTCCGGCATCTGATCGGTCTCCATCATTTGTTTCAACTGTTCAGCATAACGCACCATTCCATCGTGGATGTGGTGGGAGTCGACCATATTGATACCAACCCAGCCCGCCTTGAGCCACTGAAACACGCCGACGCGGACATGTCCGGGCTGCTGGTCGTCCTCAAGGTAGATGCAAGCTGAAAGGTAGTCATAGATCTTCGATTTGACCCAACCCAAGCCGGCCATATCGAGGCCCTTTTCCTGAGTATACAGATAGTTCCATTCGGTGTCGCAGCCTACGATATACCCTTTCCTGCCCACCTCCGAGTCGCCGATTTGTTTGGACAAGGAGATGAAGACCCGCTTCGAGCCCTGGCGGTAAATGAAGAAGGTGCGGCGTAGGTCATATTCATAGTAGGCCCCGGTGTGAAGATCCGGCGAGATGATTTCGCGTACCACACCTTCGGCCACCACGGGATTGGAGAGGTCTTTAACGGTTTGCCATAGATCCGGCAGGCCACTGCCATTACCGTTGACCGATTTCCAGATCGAATAGTTCACGGATGAAGGATTGACGGCACCTTCGGGAATCCGGCGATTATAGACATAGCGGACAATATCGGTCAGTGGGCGTTGTACATGATAAGCAAGGAATGCGCCTCTAACCCCATTACGTTCGGCCGGGGTCAATTTAGCCATCGGTTCGGCCTGATGGATAAATTCAAGTACCGGCTCAATCCCGTCGATCGCCAATTGACGGTCGGCATCTGCCGATGTACCGAAGTCAAGCAGATGATCGATGCCCTTTTCCACCGCATCGGGAAGCTGGCTGATTGTCGCCAAAGCAGGGTCTTGCTCAGCCGTAACCGATTGAGGTAAGATACATATAAAAGCGGTGATGCACGCCAGGATAACGGCTAACCGTATGTACCTCGGCTGATCCATAGATATGGGGGTACGTTTTTCAGGGGGCATGTAAGGCAAGTTCTCTCTCCGTCTATTGGGTTGAATTGGGTTGACAATTCTGCCTTAAACCATAAAGTAACCATTGGTTCAAGGTTGGCGTATCGGCCGAAACACGATTTCCTTAAGGAGAACCATCGTGCTCCAGGAAAAAACAATCGGCTTCATCGGATCGGGCCACATGAGCGAAGCGCTCATGCGGGGACTTTTGAATGCCTGCTTAATCAAACCGGAGCGTGTCATCTGCGCGGACGTTGCTCCCCAGCGGCTGGAAGCGTTGAGCCAGCAGTTGCGGGTTCGGGCCGCGCCCGACAATGGTTTTGCCATCAAACACGCCGATGTGGTGATTTTCGCCGTCAAACCACAGGTCATGCATGGTGTGCTGCAAGAAACGGCCGATTCGCTGGACACTTCGAAACTGATTATTTCCGTTGCCGCCGGTATCCCCCTGAAGGCCGTCACCGGTCTATCCGACCAACCCCTGCGTGTCATACGGGCCATGCCCAATGTCAACGCCATGGTCGGCGAAAGTGCGACCGCGATAGCAGCCAACGAATACGTCACCCGGGAAGATTTCAACCTTGCCCTTACCATATTCAATGCCGTGGGCAGATGTGTCGCCGTTCACGCCGAGCATCTGCTGGATGCGGTGACCGGCCTGTCCGGCAGCGGACCGGCCTATGTGTTCATGATCATGGAAGCGTTGGCCGATGGCGGCGTAAAGATGGGGTTGAGCCGTGAACAGGCCCTGCAACTCAGCGCCCAAACTCTTTTGGGTGCGGCTAAAATGCATCTGGACAGCGGCACTCACCCCGCGCAACTCAAGGATATGGTGACATCTCCCGGGGGAACCACCAGTGCCGGGCTTCACGCCCTCGAAAAGGGCGGTCTGCGAGGCACCCTCATGGATGCGGTGGAACGTGCCACACAGCGCGCCACGGAGCTGGGTGCTGCATGCGGGAAATGATGTTTCGGAAAAAACACCCATCATTGAAACAAATATGCATTGCAGGATGCAATTCATGAAGCATCGACGCCTACCCTTAATTCGAACTGCCGATCCGCTTGCGCTGGCCGCAGGTGCGGGGCGTATTTTTCTGGGCGTGGTTTTTATCTATGCCGCCTGGGATAAGGCGATTCACCCAGCCGATTTCGCCCAAGCCGTTGCCAATTATCAGATCCTGCCAATGGCATGGGTCAATCCAATCGCGTTATTTCTCCCCTGGTTGGAACTTGTTTGCGGGTTAGCCCTGATTTTTGGCATGATGGTCAGGGGGAGCACATTGATCGTCGGCATATTGATCATCATTTTTATTGGTGCGCTGGGATCGGGCATCGTTCGCGGCCTGGACATCCATTGCGGGTGCTTTGCCGTGGAGGAATCGGATATCAGTAATTTGTATGTGGACCTGTTCAGGGATCTGTTCCTGTTGGCTGTGGCCGGGCTGGTTTTTTATCGCTACAGCCGGCCCGGTTCAGCACCGTCTAAAATGAATTTCAAAACCACTTAGCCCCGGTACAAGGGGACAGGAGATGCCCATCGCCCATGTTTGGTCAGGAGATTGAATACAGCGCCGCCCTTCTGGCAGGGCTGCTTTCATTTTTTTCGCCGTGTATCTTACCCTTGGTGCCCTCTTACTTTTCATTCATCAGCGGTATTTCCATGGAGGATTTGCTCCATGCGCCGGCTTCGGCCACTCGGACCAAATTATTGATCAGCACCCTTGCTTTTGTGTTTGGCTTCTCCATCGTGTTTATCCTGATGGGGGCCACTGCTGCGTATTTCAGCACACTTTTGCAAGGCGCCAAGATGTACATCCGAATCGCCGGCGGCGCCGTCATCATGGTTTTGGGCCTGCACCTGCTGGGGCTGTTTCGGATTCGATCGTTGGATGAGGAAAGGCGCATCCACCTGAACAAGAAACCGGTGCACGTGCTCGGTGCCGTGCTCATCGGGATGGCCTTCGGCGCCGGCTGGAGTCCATGCATCGGACCGCTGCTCGGTTCCATATTGATTTTGGCCGGCAATCAGGATACCATCGGCCAAGGAATTCGGCTTTTAACGGTGTATTCGATTGGGTTGGCCTTGCCGTTTCTGACGCTGTCGGTGACCGCCCATTTTCTGATTCGTTTCATGCGCCGTGCGAGCAAGGCCATGCGTTTTGTCAATATCGGTGCGGGGTTGTTGCTGATTGCCACCGGCCTGTTGCTGATCACCAATAAACTTCGATGGCTTTCTTATCTCAGCGTGTAAGGATATACCTATAATGAAACGTTCCCTATTGCTTATACTTGCAACGATTTGCTTGATCTGGCCCTTCGGTAGTAGCGCAGCGGGTCAGGATGCCGCACAAGTCAAATGGCTCACCTATGAGCAGGCGCAAAAAGAAGATCCGCCCCGCAAATTCTTACTTTATTTCTACACGGACTGGTGTGGCTACTGTCGCAAGTTGGAAAGTCAAACGTTCGCCGATAAAACAATAGTCGATTTTATTAACGAAAACTTCACACCCGTGAGAATCAATTCAGAAGGTATGCCCAAGGTTTCCGCCCGCTATAACATTACCGGCGTTCCCCACTTGCGTTTTCTGACGGCTAAAGGACAAGACATCGCCCACTGGCCTGGCTACATCGAAGTGGACAAACTACTGTCGCTGCTTAAATACATTCATACCAACAGCTATGAAAAGATGGGGTATGCGGAGTTCATGAAAAAGCAGTAATGAGCTCACCCCTGAATGGAAAAAAGCAACTTCAAAGTGCCTTGGTTTGGACATACCGGATATAATAGCGTCGGCCAAGTCGCAAAACGATGGAAATCCCCGCGACAACACTCAACCCAAATAGACTCCAAGGCAACCTAACGTATTTTCGGTAAGTCGTCACTCCGGATGCCAGGTCGATGCCTGCCCAACTGAACAACGCGATTATCACCATTATGACGAAAAAAATGACGCACGCTATCGTGCTATCGTACCATCGCGTGACGGCTTTCCGAAATAAGGGGTTGCTGTTGATCCGCATGGGGCGTGCTCCTATATCTATTGCGGTATACGGTAACATACACCTGACCGGTGGATCAAGCCGCGGGCTTGTTTTGCTCAAGACTAGTGTCTGAAGCCCCTGTATGGGTTGACAGCGGCAACCCATACGTAAAGTTGCATGACAATTGGCCGATGATACTTTTTATCATGCCATGCGGTGCAATTCGTATCAAATCTGAGGGAATACAGAATTGGGAGGGTGGCCGTGAATAAGCCGAAAATCGTATTGGTTGCCTCTGAGAGCGACCAGGTCGACGTCTACTTGAAAAGTTTCCAGGTGTTTGACCTTGAATTGCATACCGTACCGAACATTACAGATCTGGTGCGGCTGTTGTCCCGGGAGCCCTTCAACGGTATCGTCATCGATTTGAAAACCAAACTCAAAGCTTCTCATGAAGAAAAGGAGTTGGCCTACGATGTCCTCGAGCAATACCCCGTCATGCAATCCCGGCTCATTCTTCCGAGCGGAAAAGTTCAGAGCATGCCTGTGGGCAAGGCCCGAAAGGAGGTCACCATTGAAGATTTTTTTACCCGAGTCTGTGTCGCTTATCAGGCGCGTAAAATTCGCTCGGATCCGAGAAAATCACTCAATTTCAATATCCTGCTTTCCAGGGACGGCCGATTCAGCGTGGACGCAGTGGAGCGTACCTTTACCATCAACATCTCCAGGGGCGGATGCTTCGTCCCCATAAGTTCCGAGTGGTCTATTGGCCAACATGTTGCCTTCATCATCAAAGAACTCGAAGACCGGACACCCATCGTGGGTGAAATTCGCTGGTGCGTGCCTTGGGGGAAAAGGTTGACGGTCCCGGGAATAGGTATAAAGTTTGAGGATATCCAAAAGGGGCAGCTTAATCAGTTGATCGAGCAGTTTGGCCTATGATCCATGTGCCATCCCGAAAACTCAGGATTGAGGGTGAATGGAACTACATCATCCGCGGTGCCTCCGCGATGCCAAGGGGTAAGAATGAAAATCTCGATTCGATGGGCGCTGATCATCGGCGTGCTCGGTCTGATATGGATCACCCAGCTTATTAGCACCACCTCTGCCTATTTTTCATCACAAAACGTCTTGTTGCACCACTCTCGCGATATCATGCAAAATATCGCCGATCTGACCATCGAGCAGTCGAAAAACCATCTCAACTTGGCCCAAAGCGCGGCTCACCTGACCAAACGGCTGATGGCTTCCGAAGTGGTGAGCAGCACCTACAGTCAGTTGGACGCCCTGGAAAGGTATTTTCTGGACCAATTGGCGATTTACCCCCATTTTGCCGGTATCTATGTGGGCAAGCCCAATGGTGACTTCTACTATGTCAGCCGGGATGATACTTATGCACCGAACGGGTTCCGCACCAAAATCATCAACCGGCAAGCCGGTGATCGCCAGACGCTGTTAAAATGGCGTGATGCCAAGGGGCGCCTCGTCCAAACCACCCCTGATCCAACGGATACATTCGATCCACGGGCACGCCCCTGGTACCGTAGGGCCATGGCCGATAACACCATCGTTTGGACCGACCCTTATATTTTTTTCACCTCCCAGAAGCCGGGCATCACCATCGCCGGTCCGATTTTCCATGCCTCGGGAGGGCTCCAGGCCATCGTGGGCGTGGATATCGAGATCGATCATCTCTCGACTTTTATCAGTAAACTGCGCATCGGCAAAAACGGGCGAGCCTTCATGATCAATAACAATGGCGACGTTGTCGCGTTTCCCGATGTGGATAAGCTCACCATACGCAAGACGCAGGAGGGCGATACCGCACGTTTGGTGAAAATATCCGAATTGGATGATGCAATTGCCATCGCCGCCTTCCAAGCCATCGACTGGACCGGACGCAACGGTGACCGGTTCGAATTGGATGGGCCGCAATTTGCGCGTTTCACTTACAACGGCCGCGTTTTCGATACCATGTTCACGCCGTTTGTCGACAGCAAATGGCCTTGGATTATCGGCGTCTACCTTCCCGAGAGCGACTACCTGGGCGGCATCCGATCCAATCGGCGATTCAACGTGCTGATTACCCTGGCGTTGTCTTTTATCGCCACCCTCATTGGACTGCGGTTGGTCAGGGGAATCATCCGGCCCCTGGCGGCCTTGGAAAAGGAAGCTTTGGCCATCAAGCGTCGTGATCTCACCCAGAATCACGATACCGGTTCGGCCTTTTCGGAAATCCAGGAAACCGCCGATGCCTTTACCCGGATGAAAACCGAGTTGCGGCAAAGCGAGGAGAAGTATCGCAGCATCTTCGAAAATATTCAGGATATTTATTACGAAGTTACCCTCGAGGGACAAATCCTGGAGGTGAGCCCTTCGGTGAAAAAGGTTACCCATTTATCCCGGCGGGAACTCATTGGTATGTCCATGGACACGCTGTATGAAGATGTCAGTACCCGGCAGAATTTTTTGGAAGTGATCCAGCGTGTCGGCAGGGTTGATGACTTCGAGATTCGGCTGAAAGATAAAAACGGCAACGTGTTGCATTCGGCCATTACCGCCGTTCTCAAACGCAGTCCGGAAGGAAAACCCATAAAGATCATCGGGTCCTTGCGTGTGATCAACGATCGCAAACGGGCTGAGAGCGAACTGCTTCGTTATCAGAATCATCTTGAAGAGTTGGTGCGCGAGCGCACCCAGGATCACGAACGGATCAACCGGCAATTGCTCCAGGAAGTTGAAACCCGCAGGGAAAAAGAGGACGAGCTGCGCAAAAGCGAGGAGAAATACCGGTCTGTTATCGAGAACATGGACAACGGGTATTATGAAATGGATCTGAAAGGCAACCTGACTTTTTTCAACGATCCTTTGGCCAACATGTTGGGATATACCCGCGAAGAGATGATGCGGTTGCATTACCGCGACTACCTTGCGCTGGACATGCTGGCGATCGTCCAGAAACGGCTCGCCACTGTTCGACAGACCGGCATGGCGGCAGCGTTGTCACGGCACACCCTGGTGGGCAAGGATGGCCGTCGTAAAACCGTGGAGGCTTCTATCGCGCTGATTACCGATGCCGAGGGGCAGCCCCTCGGTTACAGCGGCGTGGTGCTCGATGTTACCATGAAGTTGGATGCGGAGCGGGAGAAAAAGAAACTCGAAGAGCGGTTGCAGCAGATACAGCGGCTGGAGGGAATCGGTACCCTGGCCGGTGGTGTGGCCCACGACTTCAATAACTTGCTCATGGGCATCCAGGGCAATGTCTCCCTCACGTTGCTGACGACCCCCCCGGGACACCCCAATTACGAAAAACTCAAAAACATCGAGGCGTGTGTGGTCGGGGGCTCCGACCTGACCCGTCAACTGCTCGGATTTGCGCGGGGAGGCAAGTATAGCTCCAAAACCATGGACCTGAACCAGGTTGTG
>JABDRH010000024.1 GCA_013041835.1 Desulfatitalea sp.
ACTCCGAAATCACCTACTACGCTATCAAATACGGGCTGGTCCCTTAGGATGCAGGCTTTTCGTAGGACAATCATTGATATCTCGAGGGAATGAAGGACTACAAAAAAAACAGAGCCCATCTGATTGATTCGGCCGGGCCAACCCGCTATCTATTGTCCATTCCAAACTCAAAAGGAGGATAGACATGGTATTGACAGGAAAAAAGATGGTGGTTTTACTTTTGGTTCTTTTGTTTTGCGCGGGAACGGCCATGGCCGCCGATCAGGACCGCGATCGTGACCGCAAAAAGGACGGTTCCTGCCAGGATCTGACGGAAAAGCACGATGCAGGTCTGCTGCTTTCCGTTGATCAGGACCGCGATCGTGACCGTAAAAAGGACGGTTCCTGCCAGGATCTGACGGAAAAGCACGATGCAGGTCTGCTGCTTTCCGTTGATAAGGACCGTGATCGTGACCGTAAAAAGGATGGTTCCTGCCAGGATCTTCTGGAAGAAAATGCTGCTGAACGGATCTTGGCCGCCAATGGAAAAGGAAACGGGGGCAGAGGCAAGGGCAAGGGCAGTGGGGACCGGCGTCGGGACGGTTCTTGTCGCCTGTAATTCTCCTTCCTTTGTATCTACATCTGCCTTAAGCTCCAGATGCAACATTGGGGTTTACGATGGGTGCGCTTGGATCGACAAAGCCCTATGAGCTACGATTTGCTTTTAGGGCTTTGTTCGTTTTTGTTATTGCAGGGAGCCGGCGTTTCGCGTGGGGTTGATCATATACACCATTGGGTCCCGGTACGCCACATTGCCTTCAAACCCGAAGCCCCCTGTCGGGACAAGTCGTTTCTGCTCCTGATACATCCGGTACCCTGAAGTGCCCATTAGTGTACGATCTGCCGGTGCCCGAGAAGATTGGTGGTCCTTTCGAGACGATCCAGCGAGCCATTTTCCTGAAGAAACGCCAAATTGGCTTTTAAATCCGACAGGGTGCTGTCCGGCACGAACATCAAAAATCCAATTTCAGGATCGATCCCTATTCATATAACGGTAAACCTGAAATCTTTTTCAGCATTGGAATAGAATACGATAATTCTCCATTTTCATCTTTTTGAAAAAGATGGCCGTACCTCTCAGCGAAAATGTCCATTTTGGCACTTTGAATACATGTTTTTTTTAATGATTCTCGTTCTTTTTTATTGGTCACGCCATGAGCCTTCGCTAAGCGGATAATAATCTTATCTAATGATCCAGTTGATTTAAGACCAAGTTGTTCTGCAAAACCTACAATAACTGATGGCCGGATTTCTGCCACTCTATCATCCAATTCAGCTTTTTCAATATCATCAGCCCAATTGCATGGAATTTGATTAAGTATTTCTTCTTCGAGCATATATTATTTCTCTTGATTTGACTTAAGATCTCTGATTGTCACGCAACGAACGCTTAAGGGGCTTTTGCGTAGCGGCAGCGTAGCAAAAGTCCCGCTTGAAGCGAAGGTTATGGTTTTTTAGGTTTAACCTCAAGGGGGCTTGGTTTTGTTTCGCGTGGGGTTGAGCATAAATCATTCAGCTCCATTGATACGACTTGTTTCATTTCATTCGCATCCGGAAGCAGGCCCGGTTTTTCGGCGATGCTCAGAAGCCGCTGAAAAAGGTTCACTAGATACTGATTTACTTTGTCCGCTGCGGCGGCATGCTTTCCCGGGCGACGGCAATTGCGCCAAAATATGATGGAATCGGTATCCTCCATGGTCCTGAGCACCGATAAACACCCGTGGATCATGATACGGCTCAGCCAATATACCCTCGGGTCCCGGTACGCCACGTCGCCTTCAAACCCGAAGACCCCTGTCGGGACAAGCCGTTTCTGCTCCTGATACATCCGGTACCCCGAGGTGCCCATCAGGACGATCTGCCGATGCCCCAGAAGATTGGCGGTTCTTTCCAGACGATCCAGCAGACTGTTTTCCCGAAGAAACGCCAAATTGGCCTTTAAATCCGACAGGGTGCTGTCCGGCACGAACATCAGAAATCCAATTTCAGGATCGATTCCCGCCTCCCGGCAGAGGCGGATGGCCGTCGCAGCCGACGCAGGACAAGCGCCTTTGCGCAATCCACCCAGAACCGAGGCCGATCCACTCTCGATTCCCATTAAAAGACTCTTAAGCCCGGCGGAAACCATCATTTCGAGCAGACCCGCATCCAGATCATTCGGGCGCGTCTCCATGCCGAAGCTGATGTGCAACGGTTGCATCATTTCCATTAATTTGTGAATTCTCTTCTTGCCCCCCGGACCCGGTCCGATAAAATTGGGATCAAGAAAATAAAAATCTTTATATCCCAGGTCAACTAGTGAAGAGATCTCTTCAAGGATATTCTCAGGGGATCTTCCTCGCCACATCGGTCCTTGATGATAGAATGACGGCACGGGGCAAAACACACAGTGGTTGTAGCAGCCCCGGCTGCCGAGGATGCCGGCTGATTGACCGGAAGCCGCCATGCGTTCCGGAAGCGCAAAATCATCCGGTTCCCGGCAAGCCTCTGAATGGCACATCAATTCGACGCCTTTGACGGTCCTTGCGGCGATCCCCGGGACCCGGGCCGATGCGGCATCGCCGCACACCCATTGGGCGAGGTTTGTCAGTGCATTTTCGCATTCCCCCACCACGATGCTGTCTACCACCGGCACATTTTCCAGAATGGCGCGATAGGCGAGCGTGGGATAGAAACCGAAAAGCGTAATATGACCGCGAAATCCCTCCTTTCTCAGGTTCGACAAGAAATCGAACAGCCTGCCCGTGTGCTCCCAGAGATAAACCGCGTTGACACAAAGCATGTCCGGCGTTTGCGAAACGATTTCATGTTGCGTCTGTTCAAAACCCCACCCGCTGACGGCGGCATCCATAAAGACCACGTCGTGGCCGGCCGCCTTGAGGCTCGAGGCGGCATACCCGCCCATGAGACACGACCACAAGGGCGTGTTGGCGATATCGTTGAACCTTTGTTCAGAGCGAATGCGGGGATGTTCCAATACGCAGATGTTCATGATGGGATCCCCAACCGCGAAAACACCCCGGCCTCATGGCATCGGGCTTCCAGTTCATGAAGCACGTGGGATGTTGCCTTGGGATTATAGTATACCGGGTATAACAAATCTGTTTTCGAATCCAACAAACCTTCGTCAAGCAGCATCTGTGTCAGTGCCGCGTTGGGATACAAGCGGATCGTGTTCAAGATGACCGCACCGAGATTTCCGGCCTTTTGATGGATATTTAGAACTTGTTCCAATGTCTGCTTTGACTCCTGAATATGCGCCCTGGTTTCAAAGGGCAGATTGACCAGAAAGTGGCACATGGTTAAAATGTCGCATTTAACCATGATGTGGGCGGCACGCAGGATATGGTCTTTTGTCAGCCCTTTTTTGAGCAGCTTGAGGCCGTGGTCCGTGAGTGCATCGGCTGAAAAGTAGCAGGCGGCGAGACCGGCATCTTTTGCGAGTCCCGCGCTTTCTTCGGTCAGGCTATCTTCCCTGAAAAACCCGGTCCAGCCGATCTTGAGTTTGCGTCTTAGAATTTCCCGGCATACCGCTTCAAAATGGTCTTTCGGCCGGTTCACCACAGCAT
>JABDRH010000025.1 GCA_013041835.1 Desulfatitalea sp.
ATGCTGTGGGGCACGCGCGTTCTCTTGCATTGGGGGGTATCATAAAAGATTTAAAAAAAACCAAAGGGTGTACCCATTGCACCCAACATCCGTAGGTCGATTGCGAAATCTACAGTGACGATTTCAATATTAAATATAATATCGATGGGTTATCAATTTCTCGGGTCGTATAACGGATAATGGCCGGAAAACCGAGAAAAAATTCTCGGTTTGTCGATTTCATTATCAATGGTATTATGCTGTAAGTTGTTGTAACCATGGAATTTGATTATTGGGCCGGGAAAGGTGCCCGGTGGTTTATCGAGAATTATTTCTCGCTAATCCTACGTTGGAAAATTAAAATTTCGATGCGTTAATCTTTTACTCTGGAAAATGTCTTTGAGCTAAGTCTGCGGCGTTACATCCACCGTTATAACCAGTTAAAACCAAATCCATTTTCAAACATACCGCTTGACGTTATTAACGAATTGCGTTATCACTTCTATTGTGATAAAGTCATTCCAAGACAAAGAGACAGAAAAAATATTCAGCAGGCATCTTTCAAGCAAGTTGCCACAGAATATTCAACGTATTGCAAGAAAAAAACTGTTAATTCTTGATGCTACGCCGGAATTGAATGACTTACGAATTCCACCAGGTAACCGGTTGGAGGCTTTGAAGGGTGACCGGAAGGGTCAACATAGCATACGCATAAACGACCAATGGCGTATCTGCTTTAAATGGCGTGATGGTGATGCGCATAATGTTGAAATAACAGACTATCATTAGGAGTTCATATGAAAAACAAACAACTTCCTCCTATTCATCCTGGGGAAATCCTTATAGAGGAATTTTTAGAGCCTATGGGAATCAGCCAGTATCGTTTGGCAAAGGATATAAGCGTTCCCCCAAGACGCATCAATGAAATTGTGCATGGAAAAAGATCCATTACTGCAGATACCGCCCTTCGGCTTGGGCGCTTTTTCGGTATGTCTCCTCAGTTTTGGTTAAATCTTCAAACCCGGTATGATCTTGAGGTGACCGAGGATTTCCTAAAGGACCGGCTTGATAATGAGGTGCATTCTCTTCATTCGCAAACAGCTTAAAGTGTGCTCAGGTTATAACATCTGCTTTCACGGCGACGGCAAAAAGCCGCCGCCCGTGAAGCTGGCGTTATATTAAGCCTGGCGGCAGGAATTGGGCCGCGAAGTATTAAAGCAGTAAATAGATCTTTCAGTGGCAACGACTAATCTGTAGAAAAGTAATACATGGAACGAGCTTACAATCCAGTGATCGGCTATGTTATGGTGGATAGTCGGTATCACATCATAGGGCCGCCGGGAACCAGCATCGACCCAGTCTTTCATTGCGAGCGCAGTGCCCTGGATGCCGCCGTGCGTTATGGCCGTTCGGATAAAGTGCACAAGATCAGCGAACAGTTTCTGGAAGGCATTTTCAATGTAGTGGTTTGGGATGAAGGCGACATGATGCTGGATGGCAGATGCGCCCAGCGATTTTTTAAAGCCTGCAAGAAAAGAGGATTAAAGCCGGATAAAAACTTTGCAAAACGCATCAACCCATACGAAAAAGACAACAAGTACAGCTCAAGAAAAATATTGGCCGATATTGAACTTAATCGTCTCATTTTGCTTTCCGAACCATAGAGCAAGGAACTGCTTTGAGAGTTCCCGTTGCCGAAAAAGCGCGGACTGAGAAGCCCGATGAAAGTCCCGGCCTCGAAGTCACCGACATCTTTCACCGCTACGGTGAACAATACCGTGCCAAGCACAAACTGACTGCCAAGCAACACCAGGTAATGTGTGACATCGAGAACTGCCGCACCAGCCACTTGGGCTACCATGTGCACGCCTGCACAGACTGTGATTATGTGGATTATTGGGCTGGTCCTAACTTCGCCCACTTACTGCTAAGCTGCTAATTTTAGGCGGTTTCTGGGCCGCACCGGATAATCCATATGGTCCAAGAGGTATTCAAACAGGTCATCCGGTTTAGCTTCGAAGAATCGTTCCGCCGCTGTGGTACCATCTCGTCTTTTGATGTAATAATTGTGAACAACTGTAAGCGCTTTTCGATCAATATCTCTTTCTTTGTCTGCAGCTATTTTCAGATAATGGCCTGGTATCAGATTATGGCGCATCAAATGCCTGTCACGCTCCGACAACTGCATATTATCGAGATAAATTTCAATCATTTGGAAGAAAATTGCAATGGTCGCCACCATGCTGTCTACGACACGTTGAGCTTTTTGGACGTGCTTTTTGCACCGATCCGACAGATCGGTTGTCGCGGTTTGAATCCTATTTAAGCAGTCCGCCAAAAGTCCTGAAACAATTTGTGAATCCTGTCTCTGGCCGGTGTGTACATTATAAGGGTGATAAACTTCGCCTATCTCAGCCTTTGCACGGCGGACTGTTTCGTAATTTTGCCGGGCCTGATCCAATTTTTCCTCGACTGCTCGTTGCTGTCCCTTGGCGTACTCGATTCTTTTTTTAAAATGGGGCCTTCGTCCACGGGGCCGCTGATCGGCGTCATCGAATTGTTCTTTGTCATGTCCGATATGATGCCTGTGTTTGACAGCCTGCTCCAATTGTTTTTCAATCTTTTTGACCTCTGACATCAAGGCGCCGCTGGTGCCTTTTCCAATTTCGTAGATGACATAGAAACAATCCGGCGATGCTGTGGGCAATTTGCCGGTCAAGGTGATACAGGTTGCCAGTGATCAGGGGCGCAGCTTGATCAGTCATGCTCGCAAAGGCCTGAAGGTCCACCATTCGCCGTGACTTTCCGGCAAGCGTGCGTGAACCGCGCTGACAATTAAGGTATCATCGGTTGTCCCAAAAACAAAGGAGGCCAACCGATGAACGACGATCCTCAAGCTGCTTGCATCATCCCTGACAGTCTTGAGCAGGTACAGCAACGCTTTGAATCCTGGCGTAAGCTGCGAAAAAAAGGCGCGCGTATTCCCCAGGACCTTTGGCAGGCAGCTGTCTCGCTATCTGCGCACTATTCGATAGGCCACCTGTCACAGGCCTTGCGTATCAACTACACCGCGTTAAAAGAAAAAGTCGTCAAGGCCGACACGCCGGAAAAACACACATCCGATACTTCTTGTTCCCCATTTATGGAATTGCCGGTCTCGGCGGCCCCCTTGCTCGAATCCACCATCGAAATGATCAAAACCGACGGCTCGGTCATGAGAATGCATGTAAACGGGGCCACCGGTTTGGATTTGATGCAATTGGCAAAAACGTTTTGGAAGGCGGACGCATGATTGCCATCGTGCCTCATATGCGGATCCTTTTAGCTATCGAGCCGGCTGATTTCAGAAAAGGTATCGATGGCTTGGCCCGGATTTGCCGCAACCATCTTAAATCCGACCCGTTTTCCGGCGCCATGTTTGTTTTTCGAAACAAAGCCGAAACCTTTGCAAGGCCTGGGATTGGCGCCAGGCCAACGGCGCCTTGCGCGATATGGTTTGTCGGTCATTGATGCTCGCCCTGCACCGGGCCGGCCACATTCGGTTGCCAGAGCGGAAAATAACTCCGGACAATCCTTTGGTCAGGCGCCGGAAGCCCGAAAAGATCACCATTGATCAACGGCCGATCGAAGGCAAGCTGTCTGCGTTTAAACCCCTTTGCTTTGAACAGGTGCGCAGCACCGAGGCCGAAAGGTTGTGCAACAGCTTGCTGGCTCAGTACCATTATCTGGGCTACACCCAGCCGGTCGGCGAACACTAAAAATACATCGTTTATTACCTGGAGACCTTTGTAGACAAGCAACGGTTTGCCGGCACCTGCTACAAAGCCACCAACTGGATCTGCCTGGGAGATACCACCGGCCGGGGAAAAAATGACCATACCAAACGGGTCAACCGGTCCATCAAGGCGGTCACGCTCAAGCATAAAGATCCGTGTCCGGCTTGCCTGAAGGGAAAAGTCTATGTGTGCAAACAGTGCAAACCCCTGAACGAAAAAAAGTGTTTACCAGCGCCATGGTGGCGATTTTTGACGATCACAAAATCGGCTTGTTTTTTACCGGACGAAACCATGCCGGAGAAAACCTTTCGCAACTGCTTGCTGCCAAACGCGAGGCCGATCTTGGCCCTGCCATCCAGATGTGTGAACGAGCCTTGA
>JABDRH010000303.1 GCA_013041835.1 Desulfatitalea sp.
GCGCAACGCATCCTGGCCGTTGAGCTCCGGCATCATGATGTCCATGCAGATCAAGTGATACGGGTTGGTCTCTTCGAGTGAGCGTTGAAACACCTTCACCGCGACATTGCCATTGGCGGCCACATCGCAAGAACCATAGCGCGATAAGACGTTGAACAAAATTTTGCTGGAAATTGGATCATCTTCTACAATCAAAGTCCTCATATCGACTTCTCCCTTAATCGTTACTGATATTTTCGGATTCTTCAGCAGAAACTTGAGAGGAAGGTTAAAAATATGCTTGTCATGGGATTTAAATGATTTTGGGACATTAAGGGCTCGCGCATATATGTTGAACTTATTTACAGACGAGCCCTAAGGGCCTCAGGCATCACCCGGGTGCGCTGCCGATCGGCAATTGACAAATTCAGCCGTTGGGTTATGGTCGCATTTTTTCAACCGATTTTCGAGGATTCATGGCAAAATCGAAACCACAACCTGTCCGCATTGAACGACGTCTCTTCAAAGCCCGGCCCGAAGCGGAACTGGACACCATCATGGTCAAGGGCGCGCGGGAGCACAACCTGCAGAACGTCGACATCGAGCTGCCCAAAAAAAAGCTCATCGTCTTTACCGGCGTTTCCGGATCAGGCAAATCGAGCCTGGCCTTTGACACCATTTTCGCCGAAGGCCAGCGCCGCTACGTGGAATCGTTGTCCGCCTACGCCCGCCAGTTCATCGGCCAGTTGGAAAAACCACGCTACGACATGATCCGGGGCCTTTCGCCAACCATCGCCATCGACCAGAAAGCAGCCTCGCGCAATCCGCGCTCCACCGTAGGCACCATCACCGAGGTTTACGACTACCTGCGGGTGCTATTTGCCCGTATCGGCGAGCAGTACTGCATTCACTGCGGCCGCAAGGTGGGCCGGGGCGACGCTCAGGGCATGGTGCGCCGCATCTTGGATCTGCCGGCCGGTACCCGCGTCCTGCTCCTTGCGCCCATCGTCGACAACCGCAAGGGTGAGCACCGCGACCACTTGGGAAACCTGCTGCGCCAGGGTTTCGGCCGGGTGCGCATCGACGGCGTGGTCCAGGAAATCGAAAATGTTCAGAGCTTGGCCAAGCACAAAAAACACACTATCGAGGCCGTGGTGGACCGCCTGGTGATTAAAACCGACGAGGCCTTCGCCACCCGTCTGACCGATTCGGTGGAAACCACCCTGAAGCTGGGCAGCGGCCGCCTGATCGTCCACGTCATGGACGGTGATGATCTGGTGATGAGCGAGGCGCGCTCGTGCTGCGGTGTGGCCTACCCTGAACTGGTGCCCACCCTTTTCTCGTTCAATGCCCCTCAAGGCATGTGCCCGGACTGCAACGGCATCGGCACCCAACTAACCATGGACGTAGACAAGCTGGTGCCCGATAAAAGCCTTTCCATCCGCCAAGGCGCCCTGGTGCCCTATCGCAACTATTTTTTGAAGCCCAACGCCGAAAGTGGTTCCTGGGGCGGCCGCCAGCTCTCCGCCATTGAAAAACAGTTAAAAATCGAC
Source organism: Desulfatitalea sp. (assembly GCA_013041835.1). Lineage (GTDB taxonomy): Bacteria > Desulfobacterota > Desulfobacteria > Desulfobacterales > Desulfosarcinaceae > Desulfatitalea. Next base: position 1,533 of record JABDRH010000303.1, read on the forward strand.
TTCGACCGTCCCTGGCGGACGCTGCCAAAGAAACAGCGCGACGTGATTTTCTACGGCTCCCAAGGCAAAGAGGTCTCCGTACAATGGGAATCGGAAAAGATCCACGGCCGCATCCAGATGCGCTGGGAGGGGCTAATCAACACCATGATGCGCCGCTATCTGCAAACCCAGTCGGAAAGCCAAAAGAAGTATTACGCCAGCTTCATGTCCTCGAGATCCTGCGGTACCTGCGAGGGGCGTCGGCTGCGTCCCGAAGTGGGCAACGTGCGCATTGACGGAAAATCAATCATCGATGTCACCGCCATGACCATCGGCGGCGCCCGGGACTTTCTGACCCGCCTGGATCTTTCCGGCAACCGCAAGCTCATCGGCGAGGAACTGATTAAAGAAATCGCCGACCGGCTCACCTTCCTGGTCAACGTGGGCCTGAACTACCTCTCACTGGACCGGCCGGGCCCATCCCTTTCCGGCGGTGAGGCCCAGCGCATCCGCCTGGCTTCCCAGGTCGGCTCTGAGCTCACCGGCGTGCTGTATATCCTGGACGAGCCCTCCATCGGCCTTCATCAACGCGACAACATCAAGCTGTTGGAGACCCTGTGCCACCTGCGCGACATCGGCAACACGCTGATTGTCATCGAGCACGACCAGGAAACCATGACCGCCGCCGACTGGCTGGTGGATATCGGACCCGGCGCCGGCTTGTTGGGCGGCCGCATCGTGGCCCAGGGCACCCCCGAACAAATCGCCGCCGATCCCCAATCGGTAACGGGCTGTTTTTTAAGCGGCGCCGAAGCTATCGATGTGCCCCAAAAACGCCGAACCCCGGCCAGCGCAGGCCGACGCTGGCTTACGATCAGGGAGGCTTCGGCCAACAATCTGAAAAAAGTGACCGCGAAAATACCACTGGGCCTGCTCGTAGCGGTTACCGGTGTATCCGGGGCCGGCAAATCGACCCTGATCAACCAGATTCTCTACCCGGCCCTGGCCAACAAGCTGCACCGGGCCACCCTGGACGGCGGCCGCCATGGCGCCATGGAAGGCCTGCCTGCCCTGGACAAGGTGATCAATATTGATCAAAAGGCCATCGGCCGAACCCCGCGCAGCAACCCGGCCACCTACACCAAGGTATTCGATCTGATCCGCGACTTTTTCGCCCTGCTGCCAGAATCCCGAACCCGGGGCTACAATAAGGGCCGATTCTCATTCAACGTCAAGGGCGGCCGCTGCGAAGCCTGCAAGGGCGACGGCTTCATCAAAGTGGAGATGCACTTTCTGGCCGACGTCTACGTGCCCTGTGAAACCTGCCGGGGCAAACGCTTCAACGACGCCACCTTGCAAGTGACCTACAAGGGGCGCTCCATTGCAGACATCCTGGACCTGTCCGTACGCCTGGCCCGGGAGTTGTTCGCCCACCACCCGCCCATCTGCCGCATCCTCGACACCTTGATGGATGTGGGCCTGGGCTACATCAAATTGGGTCAGTCGGCCACCACTCTGTCCGGGGGTGAGGCCCAACGCATCAAACTGGCCCGGGAGTTGGCCAAAAACAACACCGGCCGCACCCTTTACATCCTGGATGAGCCCACCACCGGCCTGCACTTTGCCGACATCCGCATGCTGCTCAGCGTGCTCCAGCGCCTGGTGGACGGCGGCAACACCGTAATCGTGATCGAACATAACCTGGATGTCATCAAAACGGCGGACTGGATCATCGATCTGGGACCTGAAGGCGGCAGCGGAGGCGGCCGCATCATCGCCCAGGGTCCGCCTGAGAAAGTGGCCACGGCCGCAGGCAGCTACACCGGCTTGTTTCTCCGGGAATTGCTGCACACCAAACCGGTGCGCTGAGAAAAGAGCCGTCGCAAAGGCGCACGGGCTTTCATGTTGTTGGGTGGCGCATGTGATCGGCATGCCCATGGCCAATATTGCCAATCGGTCATGCGTGAGCCCTTATCTGCGAAAAAGAACGTCCAGGACACCTCGCACGTATTGCTCATCGGAGATGCCTTCCACGGCGGCAGAGGGGAATTTTACTTTTTCCCTAAAATGGCGGGCCATTGTATTGAACAACGCCACCCGGCTTTCAGGCGACAGGGCATCGCGCCGTAGCAGGGCTTCGAAGGCCAGGCGGGCTTCCCTGGGGCCGACTCGCTGGCGCAGGCGCGCCACCAGATGGGGATAGTCGCGCAGGGAATTATAGCGATTTTGCTCAAACACCTGGTCCACATCCGGCTCGGATACTTTAACTTGCTTGACCACGATGGTATTGGCCGCCAGATCCCCCAGACGCTGGGCGTGGCGGCTGACGAGGCAGACGATGCCGCCCAACAGGTAGAACATGGGCAGGCTGTCCACCGCCCGAAGAAGGTTGCGGATGACAATCTGGCTGGGCCGCAGCCGAAATCCGCGATTGTCCATCACACGCACGGCCAGCGCCCGTTTGCCCAGGGTCTGGCCGTTCCAATAATATTCGAACACAATGGCGTAGCCGATATTCATGGCAAAGAAGAACAGAATGGATACCGCCCGTGAAAAGTCCGCACTGACGACCCCAAGCAGAGGCATGAACATCCCGACGACCTTGACAAACGCCGATATGCAAAAAAAGTCGATCATCCAAGCCAAAAGCCGGCTGGTGGGACCGGCCAGGGGCAGGGAAAACGTCACCCCCTCGGGGGTATGGATCGTAAACTCATGCGAGCGGTCAGAATGGATACCTTCCTGAGTCATAGATTGGACCGCATTACCTTTCCGAACGTTGCGCGGGCGCGGGCGCGAGCAGTTTATCCCGGATATCTTTCCGGCGTTGCAGCCGGTTCGCCCGTCGGCGGCGGGAAACACGGGGGCCACTTTTTCCGGCCAAAGTGAGAAAAAGAATCAATAACAAAAGGACCGCACTGCCGAAAGCGATCTTCAGACCATAGGGGATTACCGGTTCATGGTACTGCGAAAAGAAGGCCTCCACCAAGCCGGCCCAGATCAGCAGTAAGGTCACGCCGCCCATCAACGTGACCACATCAGGTACGGTCTCGCGCAGCCGTTCGCCCATGGGCTTGGCCGGCGCATAGCCGAGCAGTGCTGCGGCCAACAGCAGTCCGGCTTGGCCCGCCACCAAGATGGCGGGAATCTCCGTGGCGCCGTGGGGAAGCAACCAGCCCACCAGGAACGTGCTTTCACCGGCCTGGATGTAATCAGCCGCCACGGCACCCAGCATGACGCCGTTGGAAAAAAGCAGCAGCACGGTGCCGACCCCAAAGGTCATCCCCAGCGCCAACACAAGAATGGAAATACGTGTGTTGTGGGTCATCAAAAAGGCCGAGAAGGAGCTTTTTCCTCCCGCCAGGCGGTCGTTCTCGGTCATGCGCTCCTCTTTGGCCACCCTTTCGGAGGGGTCCATCTGCAAGTGCTCGAATGGCATCAACACCGCCTTGGCATGCGGATCGACCACGATGGCGCCACCGCCGAAAACACTGCCCAGCAGCATGACGGCCGCGCTCAGGGCAAAGGCCTGCCAACGCCGCCGAAAGGTGCGCGGAAAGGAGTTCCAGAACCATTTCAACGGGGCAAAACGCACGGCCTGAGCCTTGGCGCCGTAAATGACGCCGTACGCCCTGCCCACCAGGGATTCCAGAAATAGTCGCATGCTGAGTTCGGCCGAATAGGTGTTGATCTTGGCCAGATCGGCCGACGCCCGGTGGTAAAGATAGTGCAGCCGCTTGATTTCCCTAAAGGGCATTCGCCGGTAGGGGTCCGCTTCCTGGCGCACCACCAATTGCTCCAGTTCCCGCCAGAAAGGCTGTTCGGTGGCGATGAATTTTTTCAGGTCGATGATCATGGTCAACCGTTCCTTGCATGTTCGACTACAGCAACTGTCGCTGCTTCACGTCCATATACTGCCCCACCAACTGGCTGCAAAGCTGCTTCTTTTCCAGCAGAGCAAAGCCCGCACCGTAGCGTCTGAGTTTGCGCCGGGTGTCGCTAAGCGCCGTCCACGAAATGTGTCCGGTTAGGTGTTCGTAAATGTCCTGCCGGTTGTCGACCGCCTTGGAAGAAAAAAGCGGGTATGCGCCCGGAGGACGAAACATATTCACCATCAGCAGGTGCTGCCGGGCGGCGACGCGCATGGCGGCGACAAAATTTTCGGACAGCAGCGGATCATCCAGGTTGGTCAGAAATACCAACAGGGCGCGCTTGCGCAAATGGGTGCCGATGAAGGTGAACAACTCGTCAAAATCAGGCGATACCTTGCGGGGCATGCGGTTGTAAAGCGCTTCACGGCAGGCGTTAAAATGGGCTTTTCCCCGGCCGGCCTTGATAAAACAATCGGGCGTGCTGCCGAAAATCAGCAATCCGTAGCGGTCGGCGGCCCGTTCGGCGGTCAGCGCCATCACCAGCGCCGCGGTGATATAGCGCTCGAATATGGTGGTCGTGTCGTTGCTGCCGTCATGCCGTTTCACCTTGCGCCGGTCGCGGACAAAAGCGGCGCTGCGCCTGCTCAGCAGGGAGGCATCCAGCACCACGTAAATCTCCTGGGACTGCTCCACCTGGAAGACGCGGGTGACGGGAAAGCGCCGCCGGGCGGTAGCCTTCCAGTCGATGTCTTCATAGCTGTCGCCCGGCAGATAGTCCCGCAGTTGCTCGAACTCGCGCCCCTTGCCCAACTTTCGCATGCTTCGCCAGCCCAGTTCGCGGGGATTGAACAGGCCGTTCAGATTCTTTTGATCGGCGGAAAGATTGGGATAAACACGGACTTCACACGTCAGGGAAAATTTGCGCCGCATGGCCCACAATCCCCAGCGCGAGGGGATCTCGATGTGGCATGCCGCTGCATGGTGCAGACCACGACGCACGGCACGGCACGGCCAGGAAACTGAAAATTCCGCCTGCCCATCGGTGAGACGGAGCCGGACCGCTTCATGATCCGAAACCAGGGCCGGCGGCAGGGCCAGGCCGATGCGCACCGGCAAGGCCGCGGCTTCGGGCTTGGCGATGGTCAGTTGAATATATCCTGTTTTGTTCACGGTCATGCGGACCGTGGACGGCGCGCTAACCGTTACGCCCGCATACCGTCGCTTGCCACGACGCGCATCGACGGCGGCAACGACAAAAAGCAATGCGGTCACCGCCCAGGCCGCTGTTGTCAGGTCCGTTGAATGTGCGGCGGCCACTGTCGCCGGCAGCAGGATAAAACCCGCAAGCAGGATTAAAGGGATGCGCGGTACGATCATCGGGGAACGGTCACTTCCTGCATGATTTGATCAATCACTTCGGCCACGGCCAGCCCCTCGATTTCATATTCGGGCCGTAAAAGGATGCGGTGGCCCAATACAGGCACGGCCAGCGCTTTGATATCGTCGGGGGTGACAAAGTCTCTCCCGGCCAAGGCGGCCGCAGCCCGGCTGCTCAACAACAGGGCCTGGGTGGCTCTGGGGCCCGCACCCACCAACACCCCCTGATGTTTGCGGGTCTGGCGCACGATATCCACCAGGTAAGCAATCAGTTCTTCTTTAACGGTGATGCCCGCCAACTGGTTGCGCAGCGATCCGAGCACCTCGGGGCTGATGAC
>JABDRH010000029.1 GCA_013041835.1 Desulfatitalea sp.
CCATGGGCATCGATATGGCGGCAATACGCAAGGCTTCCGACTTGGCCCGGATGAATCCGATCAATAACATCAGCACCAGGGCCGTCACCAGGGCCGCCATGGCCGTCAACCGATGGGGCTGATGCCACAAAAGAAGCCAGATACCCGTCAAATAGCAACTGTCCGAAACCTGATCCACAACGGTGTCGACAAAGCCGCCCCAAAGGGACGACACCCCCAAGTGTCGCGCCATGACCCCATCCAGGGAATCGGCCAAGGCGGACACAACCATCAAGAGCGTTCCCAAAAACGGATGGACGGCAAATCCGATGGGCACGAGCAGCGCCACAGCCATGCTGAGCCCGCTTAATTGGTTGGGGGTCAGCCCCCAGCGCGTCACCGGGTCCACCAGGTGGTCGCGAAGCAATTTATAGTAACCGTCGCCCAGTCGGCTTCTCCGTAAAGAAAAGGCCATTGTCTCCTCTTTGTCTTGATGATCGGTTATGACCTGCGTCAGCCGGCCGCATGGGGATACCACATCGCGCTGCAGGCTGCAATCTTCAGTGCGGCAATGGGTGAACGCCTGGGGGCTTGTTTAAATAATCTAAAGGTCCTCGTCACGATTCGTCTATTTGGCAAGCATATTGCATTAAGTTTTTTTCCGGAAGACCGATATATCTATCAGGAGGTGATTTATTATGGTGGATATTACCGTGGGCATAATTCCGCCCGTACAAAACGACGCGGACCAGCGACAACAGCGGCAACGATCGCCGTTGCGCAAGAAGCGCAAGGAGAAGGAGCGCCGCCAAAAACGTCTCGATCGGCGTCAAGCCGTCCGAGACGGCGTGATCGTGACCCTTTCTCTGACCACCGACCGTCGTGTGACGCCCGACCGGCGCAAGCTGCACGGGGAGACGCGATAGCCGCATGGCAAGTGGTTGGCGCAGGCACCGGCCAGGCGTCAGATCTTGACGACCAGCGCAATGGACAGCAGCGCATCCGTCTGCTCGAGGGTATCCGGTGTGGGACGGTTGTCATACCGGATTTCATAAGTGGCCTTGACGGAAAAGCGATCGCTGAGTTTGCTGGTCAGCGCGGTGGTGGCATTCAGCTTGAATTGTTCCGTATCGTTGAAGCCGTGCAGATACTCCACCTGTTGGGACAATTCGACGGATTCGTTAAATGCGCAGGCATAGCGGCCAAAGGCGCGCCCTTCGACAAAATCCTGGTTCGAGCCATCCGTGTAGGCTTCGTCGGCGTAGTTCGCCCCCAACTCCCCGTTGAGAAAATGCCGGGGGCCATCGAGAAAATGGTAACCGGCGCCCGGCCCCACATAGGTGCGGTGGTCGAAGCCGGCAAATTTGTCCTGCAACCATGCCGCCAGGCCATAGATGTATAGCCTATCGCTGAACGCGTAATCGATTTTCACATCGGTGGCGTAGCGTTCGGCGCTTTTGACCCCATCGGTCTCGCCGTGGAGAAGGCTCACAAACCACTTTCCGGTCCACTGATCCGAGACCTTATATGTCAGATCGTTTTTGGCCGCAAAGGTCGTCACCTCGGTGTTGCCGCTGGTCTGGACGAACGATAGCGCGGCCTCATCACGCCAACGCCTTGGTTCATCGGCCAATGATTCGCCGGGAGCCGGGAAAACTACCGCCGTTGACAGGGCGAGAAGACAATAAACGATTACTTTAGGCATGCGATACGGCCTGCCAGCTTTTTGCATCTTTCCTCCCTTTTAGATCTTTTATTACTAGTTTTTAAGCCTCCCTCCCAACATGCGCGCGTGCATGCGCTCTGCGCTCAGGCAGAAAGCTTCCAACTTGGCATGGATCAATTGGGGGAAGGGCGAGCCGTCGCTTTCGATGGCCAGAAAGGGCAGTTCCCGGACTTCGCCGAGCAGGGCGCGCAGGCGGTGGTTGGTTGGATCGCTGGCCAGTTTGTCTTCCCGGGTCATGGCTTCGTTGAGGATGGATTCGGCCATGCGGTTGGGCATGCAGCCGAAGGGGCCGATGGCGATGACCCCGCAGGATTGCATGGCGATATCATTGATGGCGCTGCCCACGGTGAGGATGGCTTCGCCACCCAGATGGGGTGAGATGTACTTGCGTCCGGCGTCTATGAGATGGTTGATGGGTGCCGGCTCGGGTGCAATCAGGCCCGATGCGGCCAGCAGGTCGCGAATGCGCTGCTCATCCCTGTGCATGAAGAGCTGCTTGAAGCGCAGACCGAGTTTCTTCTTCCAGCCTAAAGGATCGCGGTGGCCCAGCCCCTTGGCCAGCAGATAATCGGTATAGTGAATCCACTCGGCCACCGGTGCGCACAGGGTGGCAAACCCCTTGGCGGCCAATTGTTCGGTCAGATATTGACGTGACAGGCCGTCGCGGCGCACGAAAATCTCTCCCATGAGCGAGATGACCGGCACTTCGTGAATGGGGCGTTTGAGGGGCACGGCGCCCAGGGTTTTTGCCGTGGCCGCCAGAACCTGTTCGAGTCGGGCGAATTGCCCGGCGCGTACAGCCGCCACGACATCTTCGTAAGTCTGCCAGAAACAATGCCGCGCTTTTTCCGGATCCTTGGCATTGGCCAGCAGCATGGCGCGCATGTCTTCCAGGATGTCGGAGAGCACAACGGCCCACCAGGCGCGGCGATGGATGGCAACCGGCAGGCCCTTGTAGCCGTCATCGGAAGCAAGGGAAAACATGGCCACGTTGGGAATTCGGAGCTTGCGCACCAGATCTTCCATAAAAACAGTGTACTGCCCGAAACGGCACGGGCCCGCGCCGGTGGGCATGAAGTAGAGCACGACTTCATCCGGTCGCTGGATATGGCGCACATAGTTGAGCAG
>JABDRH010000030.1 GCA_013041835.1 Desulfatitalea sp.
TCGGACTGGTGCTGATCATGGCCGTTGCGCCGCGCATCATGCCCGATGTGTTCAATCCCACCTGCGAGCTGGAAGATCAGGACCGCCGCCGCTACCTGGCCGAACTGGTCGTGCCGCGCGGTAGTAACCTTATTGATATAGACCCGTGCCGGGGTTTGGCCGACGCATATCCGGACATCGAGGTGCTGGAGCTGATCCGCTATTCACACATCTATTATCCCTGCCGGGACAATGTGCGTATTGCGCCGGACGATCTGCTGCTGGTCAAAGGCTCGCCCAATGCGCTGAATCATATCCTGCAAGGCAAAGATGCGGCCCTGCCCCTGTGGAACAAAGAGGCCCGCTTCAGTGGGCCCAACGAAACGGTCATGGTGGAATTGATCATTCCCCCCCAGTCGGATCTGCTCGGCCAGCACCTGCGCGAGACGCACCTGGTCCGCGACAACGGCTTGCACATCGTGGCCGTGCAGCGCAGCGGCCTGCACTATACCGAAAAGCAGATCCGCGACATCCGGCTGCGCATCGGCGACATTTTACTGGTATGGTGTCATGCCGACCAAGTGGAGCGCTACCGCGGGCGCGCCGATTGGATCATGGTCGAGGATGTGCACCGCGAACTCGTGCATACCCGCAAAGCCCCCCTGGCCGGCGCCATTTTCGGCGCCATGGTCGCCGCGGCCGCCACCGGCCTGGCCAATATCATGGTCTGCGCCCTGGCCGCCTTGCTGCTCATGGTGATCACCGGCTGCCTGCCGTTAAAGGAGGCTTACCGGGCCTTGCAGAGTCACGTCCTGTTGCTTATCGTCGGCACCATCGCCCTGGGCACGGCCATGGACCGCACCGGCGCCAGCCAGTTCTACGCCCGCATTTTCCTGGATGTCCTGCAGGGGTGGCAACCCCAATGGATTTTGGGCGGTTTCATCTTGCTAACCAGTTTGAGCACCCAAGTGTTGAGCAACAATGCCACTGCCGTGTTGTTACTGCCCATCGCCATCTCCACCGCCCTGGGCCTGGGCGTGAATCCCAAACCCTTCATCATGGCGGTCTGCTTCGGTGCCAGCGCCTGCTTTGCCACCCCCATCGGCTACCAGACCAACCTGCTGGTTTACGGACCTGGCGGCTACCGCTTCAGCGACTATCTCAGGTTGGGCATTCCCCTCAACTTGCTGGTAATCATCGGCGGAACGCTGCTTGTTCCCATATTCTGGCCGTTTTAGGGTGCAGAAAATAAATCATTGCTCTGGGAAATTATTTTTTTCCCTGCACCCTTAAGGGAAGGCCATGGACGGTTAATTTCTCATATATTGCGAGGTGTTGGTAAGCGGGTTGTTTTGATCGTGCTGAACCTCATGAATGACGGTTCTGAGAATGGCCATGTGATTGATACCGGCAAGTGTAAATTCGATGCCGATACCATTGTCTTGCTTGCGGATGATAACACCCGGCATACGGCAGGCTTTGTCCAGGCTCGGGCTGTACAAGGCAACGTGAACCTCTTTGCCCACGACAAAAGGCCCTTTGGTGACAAGGAAAACGCCATTGAGGCTGATGTTTTTCAGTTTTCCTTTGTACACCCCTTCGCCATAGTAAAAACTGACCGGCAAGGAGCATTCAAAGCGTTTGTATCTTCTGTGTTCTTCGTGTTCGGGTGCTTTTTCGTCCAAGCGGCGGCCGCTTTCCAGCAGCAAGCTCATCATGGAATGATTGACCGTTCGCTCCCGTTCTGGCAAATCGTGCTCCAAGACAATGGTGGGGTTTTCCATGCTGATAATATCATAAACGGCATCGATGCCTTTTTTCTTTTCTATTTCAGCGTCGATGAGCTGACCCGATTCACAATACAGGTGTCCGGTTTTGCCTTTTGCCAAGACCTGGATCGTGCATGATTTGCCTTCCAGCGAGATCATTTGCAAAAAAGAAGCAATGCTGACGCCCTTCAACTGTCCACCGCAATTGAGTTCGAATTCGCTCAGCAGTGTCTCCATAAACAAGTTGATATCCAGCGGCGTTTCGAACTGAATTTTGTATTCAAACGCCTTGAGGATGTTGGCCAGCGGTGATTTTCGGTTGGCCATGGCGATCAGCTTGATATTTTTGTTTTGCTTGAGCTGGCGGTCGAGGACATCCATTTCTCTAGCATTGACCTGCCTGCCGATAATAATCATGTCGACTCTGATTTTCTCCGCTATTTCTATGGCCTCAACGGCCGTACCGGCGCTAAGCACCCTGAAAAAGCCAATGCGGTCGATCATCCGAATAAAGTTTTCGCGAATATGCGGTTTTTCCTCAAGATAGAGAATCGTTTTCATGAGCTTTTTTCTTGTTGTTCACGTTCCGGGCAGCAGACCGGTGCCGGCACCATGGCAGGACTTTTCCACCGAGCTGCGCGTTGATTGATCCAGACCCTTCCACGAAGGAAAGGGCCCCCGATTACACCCGGTCTGTAAAACAAACGCTTGAACGCCAGGTGCAAAACACGATTAATGCAATATATATACCATATGCTATACCCGTAAAAACAGGGCCTTAGAAAGGCCTCCTCATGGTCCGGCGGAAACCACCGACAAATTCCGTCGTTTTTTTTGCCGCCGATTGACACACAAGTCTGAAGGGAACTGATACTACAACACGGTTATTGCTTCTGGCAAGGCTTTCACGATGAAAGCATCACCGAGCCAAACGGTTCGACAGCCATTTCGGCCGATCGGTGAGGATGGCGTCCACTTGCATGGCCTGCGCCTTGGTCACTTGCCGAGGCCCGTTGCAGGTGTATGTAAAGCAGCGCAACCCGCGGCCGCGTGCCCAACGGGTCAATTCATGGGTCAGCTTGCCGATGCGCACGCAGACGGCATACAGATGGTCCAATGCCAACGTCGGCCATGCTGCAAATGCGTCGGCTTGTTGATCCACGATATTGAGGACATAGTTCCATTCGGGCGCCAGGCTGTGGGCCAGGCGCAACGCCTGGGCATCGAAAGAGAGCAAAAAGATCCTCTCGGGCAAAAGCCGAGGAGAAACGACCGGCAACAACCGCACAACTTGCCGCACGAGTCGATCCACATGGCCGCTACGCCTAAGATCCGGCGAAGATTTGATTTCGATCATCAAGCGCGTTCGTGACGCCACGCGGTCAAGGACCTGCGCCAGCGTCGGCAGGGGCTCACCCGCGAAATCGGCATGAAACCAGCCCCCCCAGTCAAGCTGCTGCAAACTGGCCAGGGGCAAGTCCGCCACACGATCCCGGCGGCGGCAGATCCGCATGAGGGTCTCGTCGTGGTAGACGACCGGCACCCGGTCAGCGCTCATCTGTACATCCAATTCAATACCATCAATGGCATAGGATAAGGCCCGTTCGAACGCCGTGCGGGTATTTTCCGGCGCTTCGTCGCGGGCGCCGCGATGGGCCACCAACCATGGGTGGGACCGGCATGACACCGTATCAGGTTGCTGCATGGGATTGCCTCTTTTGGGACGAAGAAAATGTAAATATGCCAATATTACATTAGTCTTCGGCCTTGAATGGATTGAGAAAACACAATAACTACATTTTTGTCATAACAAACATAGCAAAATACAATAATGTTCTACATTGTTTTGAAAGCCAAATCCGCCAAATGCCAGAAAAGGACGCCATTACACTAAAAATACAGATAAAATTACGACCCGCGGTCACCTGGGAACCTTGGCACACTACCTGCGTTATATCTCCATCAGTATTGACGAATCTGATTTGATGTTGCCGGCTTCCGCTGGAAAGGAGGTGAGCCAGGGCCTGAACCGGAGTGCGGACGACGCGGCAACTTGCAGATCGGTATCAACCCGCTCCGCATAACTGACATAATGAATACCACAAGGAGAACAAAGCGCAATGAAACGACTTATACCTGTAATTGTTTTGGCAATCATGCTGACCGGCAATTCCGCCATTGCAGCGGAAGCGACAGCAACACTTGATTTGAATTCCGCCTATGTGTGGCGTGGCATCACCATCAACGACACCTGGGTGGCGCAGCCCAGCGTCGATGTGGCCAGCGATAAGGGGTTTGGCTTTAATGTGTGGGGAAATTTTGATTTTGACGATGAGTATGCAGAGGGTTTTTTGGGCAAAAACGATTTTTCCGAAGTCGACCTCACAGTCTACTACAACACAACCGTCGACAAGGTCGATTTAGGGATCGGGCTGATCGAATACCTGTTTCCCAATGCCGGTACCGGCAACACCCGTGAGCTGTATGCGAGTGTCGGCATGGGCATCATCGACGGTCTATCGGCCGGCCTGACGATATATTGGGATTTTGATGAACACCATGGCTTTTACACCGATCTGAACCTGACCTATGGCTACGATATCAATGAACAGCTCGGTCTTGAAGTGGGCGGCAACATCGCCTACGCCACCGAAGAATTTGCACGGTGGTATGGCTTAAACGAAACCCTCGAAGCCGGGTTTTACAACTACGGCCTTTCGCTCTGCCTGAATTATAGCCTGACCGAAGTGATCAGCGTCGGCGCCAATATCAACTATGTGGGCACCATGGACGAAGATGCACTGCCGGAGGCGAAAAATAATGGCGGCACCGGCGTGGATACCGAAGTATTCGGCGGTGTAAGCGTATCTTATGCGTTTTAACCGATCTGCCGGCCGGTAGAGAATCCCCCACCCACAATAGCCGTACGCTGCGGGTCCAGTTTGCCTGCAGCGTATGGCTATTCATTTTCCGCCGCCAGCCGGGTATCGCATGGTTACCCCGGCCACTGCATTAAACGACCCAGAGGGAAAGACGGCGGGTTCGCGCGGTGTCCCGCCGATGATGCCGTAGGCGCTGTAGGTTTCATTAAAGATATTGTTCAGGTGAAGAAAACAGTCGATCCCTCGAAAGGTATAGGTGATTTTGGCGTTAACAACGGTATAGTCATTTTGCCGGCTGAAGCTGTTGGCCAGATCATCGACAAAATAGCGCTGCCCTACATGCAGACTGTTCAACCCCATGAACAGACCGACGGGAAACGTATAGCCCACATGAACCGCGGCACGATGCCGGGGCACGTCGGGTACGGTGCTGCAGTCGTACCGACCACCGTCGATGCGCGCTTCGGTATAGGTGTAAATGGCGCCGGCCGCCCAGTTCTGGCGGCGATACATCCAGCCGATCTCGAAGCCGGTGCGCTGCACATCGGCATCGGCATTACGAAAACCCGCCGTCGACGAGTCGAAAATGATTTCATCCTCGGTCTGCACGCTAAACAGATTGACGTCCAGGATCAGATGATCGCCCATGGGCATCTGCGCGCCCGCTTCCCAATGGTGAACCATTTGCGCGCGCAGCGCGGTGTTAAGACGAAAATCCCGGCGATTGAAGAACTCTTCCAGCAAGGGATACCGTTGGCTGCGGCCGTAGCCGGCGTACGCCTTGGCCAGACCGACGGCGTAACTGATCCCCACGTCAAAGGCGTCCCCGCTCAGTCGCCGCTCGGTTTTGGTGTAATAGGTGGTGCCGGGGGCGTCCTCGCCCGCTTCGCTCAGGTCAAAGGTGGCCCGGTCATAGCGGTAGCCGCCGGAAAGGGTCAACTGGGGTGTCACCCCCAGATCGTCGTGCACGTAATAGCTGACATTGTACTTCTCCAGGTGTCCCTGGTGCCCCGCGGCATCGGCAATCTTTTCTTTGGTATCGAAAAAATCCGCACCGAAAACAATACTGTTGGAGACGTCGCCGAACCCTTCTTGAAAGGCGAAATAGGGTGAGAGGGAAATGGTTTCGATTTCACTCTCTGCAAAAAATTCCGTATCGTCCGGACGGATCAGGCGCACATCGATATTTCGGATACGGTATACGCCGTCAAGTCGGAAGGTGTCATTGGAAGGAAAAAAGAATTCCACCGCCGTGCCGAGGAAGTAGTCCTGAGTGTCGGTGTAATCCTGGGGCCGCAGGCTTTCGGAAGGCCGGACGCCGGTATCGAAAGCACTCACCTTGATCGCTCCGGGCAGTCGATCTTGATCGGTGTGAAAGCCTCCGTTGAAATGAAAATGGACGATATCACTGGGTGCCAGGGTTAGCCGGCCGTTGGTGTCGAAGGCCTCTGCCTGACTGTTGTCCCGATAGCCTTCGTTGTGCAGGTAATTGGCCGACAGATCATAAACGGCCTTGCCGCGGCTGCCGCCTAGATCCACAGCTCCGCCGACGTTATTGTAGCTTCCATAGTGACCGCTGATGCGCCCCTGTCCCTCGGTATCGCCCCTGCGGGTAATGATATGCACCACCGCGACAGCGGCATTGTCCCCATAAAGCGTGGCGGTTCGCGGCCCGGATATGATTTCGATACGCGACACCTGGTCAAAAGGGATCACGGACCAATCCGTGCCTTCGGATTGGGGCAGGGTGAGCCGGCGGCCATCCACCATCACCAACAGGCTGGCCGGCGCGCTTCGGCCGAAACCGCGCAGATCGACTTGGTAAGATCGCTGATTGGCGTTGATATCGCTGACGTGCAATCCGGCCGCAGCCAACACTTCGGGTACGTTGCGGGCATTATAGCGGGCGAAATCCTTGGCATGGATCACCACCACGCGGGCGGATGCACCGGCCAAGGTGACCCGATCGCGACCGGCGGTAACAGCAAGTGGTTCCGGCCGGTCCGGGAAAGCTTCGGTATCCGCCCACGACCTGGCCGGCGCGGTAGTCACCAGCAAACAAGTCAGTATGAGTACTGTCGCAATGCCCAACACTTTCAACTCGCGCATGAATCGATCCCTCGTGCCATTGCAATGTGTCCAACAGGAGGTTATCATCACTTCGTCAATAAAGCGGCACGTAACGTATTTACCCGATATTTGTCAAGATTTGAAACACCGGCAGTCATCCGGAAGCCTCGACCGGCGTACCCCCCAAGGAGGGCACCATGAAAAAAGGCTTGTTGATCATCAATACCGGCAACGGCAAGGGAAAGACCACGGCCGCATTGGGCATGGCCATGCGGGCGGCCGGACACGGCATGCGCATTTGCATTATCCAGTTCATCAAAGGCGATTGGCCTTATGGCGAGCTGACTTCGATCAAGAAATTGGCCGATACGATCGAGATCCATGTCATGGGCCGCGGCTGCACCTGGCTATCGGACGATATTGAAAAGGACAAAGCCGCCGCACTTGACGCCTGGGACTTTGCCCAAAACATATTGGCCGATGAAAGCTACGACCTGGTGGTGCTCGACGAATTCACCTTCCTGCTCAAATACGATATCGTGGCTATCCAACCGGTGTTGGCGGTGCTGGCCCGTCGCCCCCCAACCCAGCACGTGGTCATCACCGGCCGCAGCGCCCCCGAGGCCCTGGTGGCGGCGGCCGACCTGGTAACGGAGATGGTTCCCATCAAGCATCCTTACGACATCGGCATCAAGGCCCAGCAAGGGGTGGAGTTTTAAGACGATTTCTGCCAAACAGACCCTCTTGCTTGTCTTTTTTCCCGTCTTGTGCGTTGTGTCAAAGGCCGAATACAGACCGTGTGCGTCCTTTGACAGGCCTTGAAGACAAAAAAATCCGGCGCAATAGGGCATGGTCTTTTCCGCCAATCGCCTAAGATGACGGGTGGCTGCGAATAGCCTCGAGAAAACGCTCGCCGTACTGCTCGGCCTTGCGCTCACCCACGCCGTTAATCATCAGCAACCGGGACCTGTCGGCCGGTTTGCGCACGGCCATTTCCCGCAACGTTTTATCATGAAACACCACATAAGGCGGCACACTGTCGGCCTTGGCGATCTTAAGGCGGACCTTGCGCAATCGCTCGAACAACGCCTGATCGCCTTCATCGGCAAGGGGTAATGCGGTCTGCGCAGCCGTTTTCTTGGTTTGGGTGGGCTGCTTTTGGGGATGAAGGTCTTTGCGCAGCTGAACTTGAACGTCGCCTTTGAGCACCGGCCAACTGGCGGGACAGAGGCGAAAACCGGCAATGGCCGTATCGGTGACGGCAAGCCGTCCGGCGGCCGTAAGCTGCCGGTATACGGACCGCCACTGACGGGCGTCCAGTTCGGTGCCCACGCCGAAGGTCTTGAGGCGATCGTGACCCAGACGGCGGATACGTTCGGTGGCGTTGCCCAGCAGCACATCGATGAGGTGGCCCGCGCCGAAACGCTGACCGGTCCGGTAGACGCACGAGAGCGCTTTTTGGGCGGCCACGGTGCCATCCCAGGTCTGTGTGGGATGCGTACAGTTATCGCAATTGCCGCAGCGGTCCGGATAGGCCTCGCCAAAATAGTCGAGAAGGGCTTGGCGCCGACAGCGTGTGGTTTCACAAAAACCCAAAAGGGCCTCAAGTTTACGGCCCTGGATCTGCTTGTAGGCCGCATCCCCTTCGGAGCCCTCCTGAAGCCGGCGCATGGCCACCACGTCAGCCAAGGTGTAAACCATCCAAGCATCGGCCGCTTCGCCGTCCCGGCCGGCCCGGCCGGTCTCTTGATAGTAGGCCTCCATGCTCGCCGGCAAATCCAGGTGGGCCACGAAACGCACATCCGGCTTGTCGATGCCCATGCCGAACGCCACGGTAGCCACCACGACGACGCCATCCTCACGCTGGAAGCGCTGCTGGTGAGCCATGCGGGTCTGAGCATCGAGCCCGGCGTGGTAGGGCAAGGCCGAAATTGCTTGATCCCGAAGCCAGGCGGCCGTTTCATCGGCCCGTTTACGCGTGCGCACGTAACAAATACCCGCATGGCCGGCATGCCTGCGGTGTAGAAATGACAACAACTGCCGCCTGGCATTGTCTTTGAGTTGAATCCGGTAATGAATGTTGGGGCGGTCAAAGCTAGAGATAAAACTGGCGGCCCGGGTCAGATCCAGCTTCCCCAGAATATCCTTGCGGGTCTGCACATCCGCCGTAGCCGTCAGGGCAATCCGCGGCACCTCAGGATGACGAGCGGTCACTTCGGCAATTCGCAGGTACTCCGGACGAAAATCGTGACCCCACTGGGAGACGCAGTGCGCTTCGTCGATAGCGAACAGGGCCAGCGGCATACGGGCCAGCAGGGCCTGAAACCCCTCCATCAGCAACCGCTCGGGGGCCACATAGAGCAGGTCGACCTGGCCGTCGCCCGCCTGCCGAACCACCTGTGCGGCCGCTTCGGCCGTGAGGCTGGAGTTCAGATAGGCGGCGCGTACGCCGTTTTGCCGCAAAGCCGCCACCTGATCGTGCATCAAAGCGATGAGCGGAGAGATCACCACGCCCACGCCGGGCCGCATGATGGCCGGGATTTGATAGCAAATGGACTTGCCGCTGCCGGTGGGCATCAGCACAAAGGCGTCCCGGCCACCGTTGAGATGTTCGACGATTTCCATCTGGTGGGGCCGAAATCCATCATAGCCAAACACCTTGCGCAACACAGTCTGGGAAGTCATTTGAATTGCCACGTGTATCCCGAGCTGAGTTTTCCCTGCACAAACAGCATCTCTTCGATGCGAAACCCATCGGCGTCTTTTTCCAGCGTGAAGAAGTACTCTTGCCGGATGGAGCTGCCGCCGGCCCCGGGCAGCATGCGCCGGTAGAGAAAAGCAATCCGGGTGTCCGCCACCTCGATCAGTTCCACATCACCGGTGCCGTTGTCATTGTTCAAACGCAGTTGGTTTGGGTTGAGATAAAACCGCAGGTGCTTTTGGTGACTGCTGCGCTCGCGCTCGGAATACAATTCGGCGGCCATCTGCAGGTTACCGCCACGATCCACCTGGACCCGGGCCTTGATGGTTTCCCGACGATGCTCCACATCGTCCGGATTCCAAGCGCTGGCGCAAAAAAAAGATGCCGCGGCGCCTGCCCAATCGCCGGCCAGGGATTTGAAGAGCCGTACCAATTGTTCGTGCTCTGACGGCGTTAATTCCCGGGACGCTATCGGACCATATGGATCTTCACCCTTTTGAAGCGTTGGCGAAGGACTCAAACACTGCCGCGCATCCAGCGGGCCGCAAAACACCAGTACCCATGCGGCCACAGCGGCCACGCCGTGCCACGAGATGTTTTGACTTACATATCTCAACAGTTACAAGCCTTTCTTCAAGCAACACAAGTAACCAATATCAAGCATGCCTTGTCAAGCACGAAACAACAGGGTATATCGACTCAGACCTTATCCGCATCGAGCAAGAAAGAGGCACATGACTTACAAGGCGGTCATCTTTGATCTGGACGGCACGCTGCTCGATACACTGGACGACCTGGCCGGTGCCGTTAACCGCGTGCTGGCCCGGCGCGGCTATCCGCAACACGACGCAAATGCCTATCGCTGGTTTATCGGTGATGGATCAGAGGTGCTGATGCGCCGCGCTTTGCCGCCCGAGGCGCGCACAGTGGACATTATCACCCCTTGCCTGGCCGACCTGCTGGCCGACTATCATCAACATTGGCATGACCTCACCCGGCCATACGAGGGCATACCCGAGCTTCTGACCGACCTGGGTGAACGTGGCATCGTCATGGCCGTGGTCACCAACAAACCCCATCAATTCACACACAAGATGATGGCTCACTATTTTGCCGAAACACCTTTTTATCCGGTATTCGGGCAACAAGACCACCTGCCCAAAAAACCCGATCCCGTCCAGGCCTTACGGGCCGCCGATAAGATGGGTGTCGCCCCGGCGAACTGCATCTTTCTGGGTGACAGCGCTATTGACATGCAAACGGCCCAACGCGCAGGCATGGCCCCGGTAGGCGCCGGTTGGGGCTTCCGGCCGGTAGATGAACTGCGATCGGCCGGCGCGCAGGTCGTGTGCGACCACCCCTCAGCGCTGCTGACGCTGCTGTAAATCGATGCCAACGATCTGGCACAATCGCATATCAGGTTTATATTGAACGCATATTGTTTCAGTTCAATTCAAACGCTGGTACAAACCAAACGGAGGCTGACATGCGCGACATCGTTCACAAATCTGAGATCACCATCACGAGAAAGTCAGGCCCCACCCGCAAGGCCCTGATCAAGGGCTTTGACGAACCGGTGTACTACGGTGTGCATGGCGGCATAAAGGGCTTTTACCGAATCGATGCGGATGAGGAGCACGCCGCCACGCTAGATCACATGGTCGGAGCGGTAGGCGGCTGAATGATGGGCACTTTCGCCACGATGCTGGCGAAGAGCAAAGTTGCTACTCCGGCGAACCGCTACCGCGCAGAAGTTGTCGGTGACATTGAAAAAGTGGATGGCATACTCAAGATTACGCGCATCCACGTGCACTATCATCTAAAGCTGTCGCCGGATCAGCGAGAGGCTGCCGAGGCTGCATTTACCGCATACCTATCCCACTGTCCGGCGGCCCAGAGTGTGATCGCCGCTATTCAGATCGAACATTCGCTGGAAATGCAGGACAAGTAAGCCCCAATGTTGCTTAAAAAGATGGCCAAAAAGGAATAAACAGTTGAAGGAATTGAAATTACCGAATTAAAACACTGCTAAATAAGCCTTGCACCAACTCAGAGATGCGCCGGTGAACGAGGTGATGATCCTCATATAATTCGAATTCGGCCGGATCATTGCGCAGCGCACGCATACACGCCGTAAGATGGGTATCGTTCAAGGGCAGGGCTGCCCAGACGGCCATGCCGCGTACTTTTACGGCAGGATCGTTTAAAAACGGCCGGATAAGGTCCGCCGCCGACTGGACCAAATCGGGCCATGCCCGCGCCAGGCGCCCCACGGCCCACAGCACGCCTGCCTGCAATCCCGGATGATCGAGATAATTGCCCCGGGGATCAATATAGCAGATCAGAATGGAGGCATACGCTCCGGCGAGTCCCCGGTGACGCGCCATGATGTCGCCCATGGCCTCGGGTGCCCCCCAACCGATGCCGCCGGATTCATCATTGAGATGCCACATGAGGCGCCGCATGACAACGCGTCCCGCCTCCGGATCGGACCGCGACACATCGGCCGTGACCGCTCCCATGG
>JABDRH010000031.1 GCA_013041835.1 Desulfatitalea sp.
GCATGCTTCGGTGGCGTTTCAAGGGGCGGCTTGCCGGCTTTGAGGCGTAACTTGTTAATTGTATTAAGCATACGTTTGTTGCTAAAAATTCGCCGTATGGTCTTGCGCTTGCCGGGAAAGTCGATGAGGGCCAGGCCCAGAACGATGGTCAGGATACCTTGACCGGGCAACACCAGCATGGCGATGCCGGCGATGATGAATATCCAGCCAAAGAGGTTTTTCGAAATCCAGTAAGGATAACGCCACGGTGATGCCTTGCGACGGACCAGGCTCACCTTGGTGTGGGCGGTCAAATAATCTTTGGGTAGCCAGATAAGCACCAGGGGCACAGCCACCAGGGTGCCGATCCAGAACAGCATGGAGATGACGATAGCGACACTCATAGGCTTAAGGCTTGTCCTCCTCTACCGTGTCGCATGGGAGCCGCCGTTCCTGGCGATCATGGCGTTTTCGATAACCATGGAGGCGGGCACCAGCGAGAGTGCCTGCTGCAGTTGCGGCAAAAAGTCGCGCAGGACTTCATAGGTAGTGGTGTGGGGATGGGCGATGCCCACGGCGTACCCTTGACGCCGGGCGCGCCGGATCAACGCCCGCAACTGGTCACGGATGAAATCGGCATCGTCGAAGTGGTCGATGAAGATATCCCGTTCGGCAAACGGCAATTGCAGCAGACGAGCCGAGGCTTCGGCCTTGGTTTCGGCCGTGGTGCGGCTGTCGATGTAAAATAGGCCTTTTGATTTCAAAATGGAGAAGATCTGACGCATCTGCTCGGGAGACGCGGAGATGCGCGAGCCCATGTGATTGTTCACGCCCATGAGGCCCGGAACCTGATCGATATCGGCCCGGAGCTGATTGATCAACTCGTCGGGAGACATGGCGGTCAACAGGGCTCCGGGGCCGGGTTGGACATTGGGATACTCGTTGGGTTCCATGGGCAGATGGAGCATGATTTCGATCTTTTTGCCGCCGGCTTGCTTGATGATCCGGCGGCCGTGCGGGCTATAGGGCAGTATGGCAAAAGTAAGGGGCACATCCAGGGCCATGAACCGCTTGGCGATGCGGCGGTCATAGCCTACATCATCAATCACGATCGCCGCCACCGGGCGCTGATCACCGGGCAGCCGGGGCAGCCGGGGAAGCGGTTTGGGTGGCGGGCTCTGCGGAGAGAAAACCTCATAGGCGGGGGCATCCCGGACCGTAGGCACTGGATACTGCGGGGACGGCCGCACGGCCGCCACCGGTTGCTCACTGGGTCTGCCCAAGAAGAGGTTCGCCACAACGCCGGCGCCAAGCACCATCATGACTAAAATCACCAGGGCGCTGGCGGCTTTAACGAGTTGTAAGGTGAGATCCGGTCTTTTGGGCGAACGCTTGGCGCGCCGTTTGGCCTTGGTGGTGCTCTTTTTAGCCATTTTTTAACGTTTTGAAGATCTCGTAGCTGACTAGAATATCCAAGGCCCGTCTGACTTGGCGGTCTTGCATGAGTTGATTGGCATCCAGCGGACTCAAACGAGATTTGATCTTGCCGGGTTTTCCTTTTGTCTTCGGTTCCTCGGCATCGGTCTGCTCTTCTTCGACTGTTTGTTCATCCGATTCGGCATCCAAATGGTTGGCCAGGTCCTTTTCCTTGAACAGGCGATCTTTTTCCGTGATCTGATCGGGGACGATACCCTGGGGCACGATGATGTCGGGTTCTACGCCCTTGGCTTGAATGGATCGGCCGTTGGGGGTGTAATAGCGGGCAATGGTCAGCTTGAGGGCATAGCCGTCACGCAGGTTCTCGATGGCCTGCACCGATCCTTTACCAAAGGAGGTCGTGCCCAATATCAAAGCCCGTTTCCGGTCTTGCAGGGCGCCGGCCACGATTTCCGACGCACTTGCGCTGCCGCCGTTGATCAGGGCCACGATGGGATACGTGCGCGAGACACTGCTCTTGGTGGCCTTGTACTCTTTGGTGTGCCGTTCGAGCCTGCCCTTGCTGGTCATGATCAGACCGTCGTCCAGGAACAAGTCGGAAATATCGATGGCCTGGTTCAGCACGCCGCCGGGATTGTCCCGCAGGTCGAGCACCAGCCCTTTCATGGGCGGATCGGCCTTCTCCATTGTCTCCAATGCGGCCACCAGATCTTCATAGGTGTTTTCCCGGAAATGAGTTACCCAGACGTATCCATAGCCGGGCTGCAGCACAACGGATTTTACGCTCTGAATGGGGATGACATCCCGCACCAGGTCAAAATCGATAGGCTTGAGTTCACCTTCACGGATGATGGTCACCTTGACATTGGTGCCCTTGGGCCCGCGCATGCGTTTCACGGCATCGGTCAGGTTGTCCGTGGGGGTGTTGTCCACTTTGATGATCTTGTCACCGGCTTTAATGCCGGCCCTGTAGGCGGGAGTGCCTTCGATGGGCGAGATGACGGTCACCAGGTTGTTGCGCATGGTGACGTGGATGCCGATGCCGGTAAATTCCCCCTGAGTGTCGATCTGCAGCTCTTTGAGCGCGTCCGGGGTCAGCAGGGAGGAGTGCGGGTCGAGGCTGCTGACCATGCCCTGAATGGCATTTTCAATGAGTGTTTTGGGTGCCACTTCGTCTACATAGTCGCGCTCCACGATATCGATGACATCCGAAAAGACCTTTAGCCCCTGATAGGTGGCCTCTTTGTCGGCGGCCAGGTTGCGGTAAGCACCGGGCACGAACAGCGCTGCCGCCAGTGCGATCACGCCGGCCAAGGCCCAGCGGGAAGCATTTCTTGAACGAAACATGCAAACGTCTCCTTTTTTGGGTGCATACCGCCGTCAGGGCACCCTATCCTTTGTTGATCCACTCCAACGGGTCCACGGGCTTGCCGTGGTGCCGCACTTCAAAGTGAAGGGCCGGTCCGGTCAATGAGCCGGAGTCACCCAGGGTGGCGATGACTTCACCGCTTTCCACGCGATCGCCCTTGACTTTGAACACTTCTTCCAGGTGAGCGTACACGGTGTAATAATGATCGCCATGATCGATAATCATCATGTTGCCGAATCCTTTGAACCAGTTGGCGAAAATGGTGTATCCATCGGAGACGGCGCGGATCGGTTCTCCCCGCTCGGCGCTGATGTTGATGCCGCTTTGAAAATTAACCACATTGGTCTTTTCATCCCGGTAGGGGCCGAAGAATGAAACGATCTTACCTTTAACCGGCCAGTGGAGCAAGCCCTTGTGGGTGTTAAATGGGCGATTGTCAACACCGGCAAGGCTTTCGGCGGGCCGGGCGGGCGGCGCGACAGGCGTCAGGGTGTTGAAGGTGGCGTTCAACGCGTGTGCCGCCTCTTTCAAGGAGTTGACAGCCGCAAGGGCTAGTGTTTTTTCCGAGCGAACCTGTTCCAATAATTGGGCACGCCGATGTTGTTCGCCATCCATGGCCTGAATCCGCCGGGTGAGCTTAATTTCAGTGGCCTGCTGTTCGGCCCGTGCGGAACCGAGCTGTTCGAGCACGCCTTCGACGGCGATTTGGTCGCTGCGCAGCTTTTCAAGAACCTGTTCATCCTGGGCCAGAATACGCTCCAATCCCACTTTGCGGTTGATGAAATCAAAGAACGAATCGGCTGTGGCCAGCAAGTGAATACGTCCCAACCAATGGACCTTATACAATGCCGCCAACCGCTGGGCGGCATAAGCCCGGCCGGCGGTGATTTGTGTTTCCAAAGCAGCATAGTCTTGCTCGAGCCCCGACACCTTCTGGTTCAGCATGGCCAGGGCCGACCGGGCTTCGCGTACTTGACGGCGGGCTTTGTC
>JABDRH010000034.1 GCA_013041835.1 Desulfatitalea sp.
ATGCTGGGGTACGGCTATTGGATTCATTTCTTCGGACCGGTTCTGTTGGGCGGCAGCGGTTTTTTGCTGATCCAGTGGACCAACTTCTCCCGGAAACGCCAGCAGGAAAAAGCAGATGCCAACAAAACCCTGGGGCTCACCTATCAGGGACAGGGCATGCTCGACATGGCTTACGAAAAGTACATGCAGTGCGCTATCACCGATGCATCGGTGAAAAACCTGTTGTACAGCCTGGCACTGGACTTCGAACGCAAACGCATGTTCAACAAAGCCCTGGCCATATACCGGCACATCCGCACGGCAGGCGCATTCAAGGATGTGGACAAGCGATGCGAGCGACTCCAACCCCTGGACAACACCATCGGCATGGGACCGGCCGCCGGCCGGGGAGAAACGCCGTTGCTCATGGACGATACCAATGCCATGCCCACCTTCGGCCGCTACCAATTGGTCAAGGAACTGGGCCATGGGGCCATGGGCACGGTCTACCTGGGCCGCGATCCCAAAATCAACCGGGAAGTGGCCATCAAAACCCTGGATTATACCGAAGTGGAAACCGACGAACTACCGGATATCAAAGCGCGTTTTTTCCGGGAGGCCGAGGCCGCGGGCAAACTCTCGCATCCCAACATCGTATCCATTTACGATGTGGGTGAAGAACACGACATGGCCTATATCGCCATGGAACTGCTTCAAGGAGAGACCCTCGACCACTACTGCAAAAATGAGCACCTGCAGCCCTTCGACCGCGTTTTGACCATCATTGCCGAAGTCGCCGCGGCCTTGGCCTATGCGCACGGGCAGGGAGTAATTCACCGGGACATCAAACCGGCCAACATCATGCTCCTTGCCGACGGCCGCGCCAAGGTGACCGATTTCGGCATCGCCCGGGTGGTGGACGCCTCTCAAACCCGAACCGGCGTCATTCTGGGCAGCCCTAACTACATGTCCCCTGAACAGGTATCATGCGACAAATTGGACGGCCGATCGGATCTCTTCTCCATGGGAATCGTCCTTTACGAACTGTTGGCCGGCGCCAAACCGTTTAAGGGCGACTCCATCTCCACGATCCTATATGCCATCAACCACAATGCGCATACGCCCATAGCCGAACACCGCACCGGTGTCCCGCCTTGCTGCGAGACCATCGTCAATAAACTGCTGGCCAAAAAGCCTGCAAGACGATACAAATCAGCCGACGAGGCCTTGAAAGCCATTCGGGCCTGCTTGACCGAACTGCAATAAAGGAGGCAGTCATGGCAATGCTCGTCCTCACGCATGAAGGCTTGACCATCCAAACCATTACCCTCGGCCAACCCCGGCTGACCATCGGCCGGCATGCCGATTGCGACATTTACCTGGACGACAAGCTTGCTAGCAAAACCCATGCTGTAGTCGAAGCGCAGCCCCATCCGGACACCAAGGACCGAACCGACTATTTCATCGAAGATCTGAACAGCACCAATCATACCGTCGTCAACGGTGAACCGATTACCCGCCATCAATTGCGCCACGCGGACACCATCCGTATCGGCAAGCATGTCTTCAAGTTCATCGATGAAAGCCCGCAGCAGGGCGACAAGACCACAAAATTGCATAAAAGCTGGCTCCGCGGGGTCTACTACACCAAAGAATAAACCCCAATGCTGTCGCTTGTCGCGCTATTGAGCCTGCGCACTATCAGGGTGGTTTGCCTTGAACCTGTTGCTGCGGCCTTTAGCGGTTGTCAACCGGCTTGCGATCTTTTAAAGTGAGTCAAATTTAAACTGGAAACCCCCATGAGCCTGTCGACCAGAGAGCGCCTGCGGCGCTTATACGCGCTATTCAGCGGTGAAGACCATGTCCTGATTTGCATTGTGGCCGATCCGGACGCCATTGCCAGCGCCATGGCTCTCAAACGGCTGTTATGGCGCAAGGTGGCCCAGGTGACCATCGCCCATGTGAACGAGATCGAGCGCACGGACAACCTGGTTTTCATCCGCCTCATCGGTGTGAAGATGATACCGCTGCACGAGGTTGACGCCTCGCGTTTCACCCGCCACGTTTTCTTGGATGGCCAGCCGGATCATCACCCCGGCTTTTCGGACTTGATACCCGCTGCGATCATCGATCACCATCCTGTGACGCCGACCGGCCAGGCGGCCTATGTCGACATCCGGCCCAAATACGGCGCCACGGCCACTATCCTGATCGAATACTTGCGGGCGGCTAAAATCAAGCCTTCCACCAAGTTGGCCACGGCCCTCTATTACGCCATTAAAACCGACACCAGCAACTTTGAACGCGACACGGTGATTGAGGACCTGAATGCATTTCAATTCGTGTTCCGGCTCTCCAACATCGCCTTGGCCCGACGCATCGAAAGTGCTGAAATCCCCTTGAATTTTCTCAAGTATTTCAAACGTGCGCTCGACATGATGCAATTGCGCAAAGGGCGCGCCCTGGTGCACCTGGGCCCCGTGATTCATCCGGATGTGTGCGTGCAGATCGCCGATTTTCTGATGCATATCGATTCGGTGAACTGGAGCATCGTTTCAGGCACGCATCAGCGCAAACTGGTGGTCATTTTCCGAAACGACGGCATCCGAAAAGATGCCGGCAAAATCGCCAAACAAAGCTTCGGCCGCTTCGGCTCAGCCGGCGGCCACAAAAGCGCGGCCCGGGCGGAAATCCCCATGGAAGCGCTGGCCGGCATTACCGACGCCAAGGATATCAACCGTTGCGGCCGGTGGATTGTTCAGCGCATCGAGCGAAACGCCGGCCAAAAACAGACAAACAAGGAGCCCCCGGCATGAAAATCACTATCCTGGGATCCGGCACCTGCGTACCGCGCCTGGAGCGCAGCTCATGCGCGGTGTTGATCGAAACCGGCCGGGCGCGTGTGCTGCTCGACCTGGGGCCGGGGACCCTGCGGCGCCTGCTGCGTTGCGGCGTTTCCATTTATGATCTGACCCACATTTTTCTCAGCCATTTTCATCCCGACCACACCGCGGAACTGGTGCCGCTCATATTCGCCACCAAGTACCCGAATTGCGAAGCCCGCGCAGATACCCTGCAGGTGTGGGGCGGCCAGGGGTTGAAGACCTTTTACAACAACTTGAAGACGGCTTACGGAGATTGGATCGTGTTGCCCGAACACCAAATGGTCATCCGTGAAATCGATACCGTAACCGGTGAAACGCTCACATTTGAAGATGTCACGGTAACGGCACGGCCCATGGATCATCGGCCCGAAAGCCTGGCCTTTCGCATCATCGGCCCTGCGGGTCAAAGCGTGGTCTATTCAGGAGACACCGAGGCTTGCGATGCCCTGGTGGCCGTCGCTCAGGACGCCGACCTGTTCATCTGCGAATCCGCCATGCCCGACGCGCTCAAGGTACCCGGCCATATGACCCCGCACTTGGCGGGACGGGCGGCCGCCTTGGCCGGCGTCCGCCGGCTGGTATTGACCCACCTGTACCCCGAATGCGACCAGGTGGATATTGTCAAACAGGCCCAGGCTGCGTATAAGGGGCCGGTGACCGCAGCGCGGGATCTGATGACCTTCGACCTGGGCGATCAATAACCGCGCTGGTGTTGTACCGTTGGCCACGGGCAAACAACAAGATATTCACCGCTTCACCGAATTAGCCAATACATGCGTTATTACCCCATATGCCTCGATATTCGAAACCGCCGATGCCTCGTGGTGGGCGGTGGTCAAGTGGGCACGCGCAAGGTGCGCACATTGCTTTCGTGTGGCGCTCGGGTCACGGTGGTCAGTCCCCAGATCAGCGATGCGCTCTCCCGGCTGGCCCGACAGGATCGGATCGTCTGGCAGCCACGCGTCTATCGCAGCAGCGATCTTGAGGGAATCTTTTTGGTGATCGGCGCCACGGATGAAGCCGTCCTTAACCGCCGCATTCATCGGGACGCCGAACAGGCCGGCCGGTTGTGCAACATCGCCGACCAGCCTCACCTGTGCAATTTCATCCTGCCGGCGGTCATCCAGCAGGGCGATCTGATGCTGGCCGTCTCCACGGCCGGCAAGAGCCCGGCCTTTGCCAAGCACCTGCGAAAAAAACTGCAAGCACAGTTCGGTCCGGAATACGCCACCTTCCTGGATCTTATGGGGGCCGTGCGCCATCGGCTGCTCAGCGAGGCCCATTCCCCCGAAGCCCACAAACCGTTGTTTGAACGGCTGATCGCCGGTGACCTGCTGGAGATGATCCGGCGTGACGACCATCCGGGAATCAATGCATTGCTGGGCGAGGTGCTGGGTGCCGGATACCGGTATGAAGCACTGCTGGCCAAAACGGCACACAAAAGACTTGATCCGTGACAGCGTCACTTCGTACGCGCACGATGGAGGAAAGACAGCGTCATGCAGATGCCTTTCATTCTGGCCATCCTTTTATACATGCTCAGTGCGAGCAGCTACTTCGCCTACCTGTTTTTTCAGCGTGATTGGCTGCAGCGTTTGGGCGGCTGGCTGCTGGGGGGTGGCTTTGCCTGCCAGAGCCTTATCATCGGCTGGTCGTATTACGTCACGCACCACGTGCCGGCAAATAACCTGCACGAAACCCTGGCCTTGACCGCCTGGACCATTGCCGGTGCTTATTTGGCCTTGAACCTTCGTTTCCACCTCAAGGTGCTGGGCATCTACACGGCGCCCCTTTCGACCTTTGTCCTGCTGGCGGCCTCCCAGGCTCCCCGGACCCCCATGCAGCCGGAGAACCTGCTCAAGGGGGCCTGGCTGACGATTCACATCGTGGCCACCTTCAGCGGCAATGCGGCCTTCATGCTGGCGGCCGGCGTGGGTGCGCTCTACCTGATCCAGGAGCGCGCCATCAAGACCAAATCACGCGGTTTTTTCTTCAAGCGACTGCCTTCCCTGGATCTGCTTGACACCACGGGCTATGCGTGTATTGTAAGCGGTTTTACCATGCTCACCATTGGATTGGTCACCGGCATGGTGTACGCCAAGATCATCTGGGGCCGATTCTGGGCATGGGACGCTAAGGAGGTGTGGTCGGCCATCACCTGGATTTTCTATGCCGTGTTGCTGCATGAACGACTGGCCGTGGGGTGGCGCGGTCGCCGGGCCGCCATCATGGCCATGGCGGGGCTGGCCATGTTGCTGTTCACCTTTCTTGGCGTTAATTTTTTACTCGAGGGCCATCACGGTCAATTCATGCAAATGTAAGGGGCCGCAATACACGTGGGCCGCCGCAAAGCCCTGTTCGCCGGAGTGTCATGGACAAGCTCCTTCTCATGGGATTGAATCATAAAACCGCCCCTGTGGATATACGGGAGTGCCTGGCCTTTACCGAAGCCGATGCCCGGATGGGATTGGACCGGCTGGCCGGCGATCCGGCCGTTGAAGAAGCCCTGATCGTCTCCACTTGCAACCGGGTGGAACTGCTTCTGGTGGTCGCGGATGCCGACCGCGCCGTGGCGTCGGCCAAGGGGGTATTGGGTCAGATCAAACAGTTGCCCCTGACGGATTTCGAGCCGTCGCTTTACGTGCACCGGGGGCAAGATGCCATACGTCACTTGTTCCGCGTGGCCGCCAGCCTCGACTCCATGGTGGTGGGCGAACCCCAGATCCTTGGACAGATGAAAAATGCCTATCGTCTGGCCGCCGAGCAGAAAAGCACCGGGGTGATTCTCAACCGCCTGTTGCATCGCACCTTTTTCACGGCCAAGCGCATCCGCACCGAAACCGGCATCGGCGATCATGCCGTTAGCATCAGCTACGCCGCCATCGAGTTGGCGCGTAAGATCTTCGGTGAGCTGAGCGCCCGTCAGGTTCTGCTCATCGGCGCCGGCGAAATGGCCGAGCTGGCGGTGGAACATCTTATCCGCCAGCACACCGGCCGAATCTTCGTGGCCAACCGCACCTTGGAACGGGCCGTATCACTGGCCACCCGGTACAAGGGCCATGCCATCTGCATGGAAGAAGTGGCCGACCATCTGAGCCGGGTGGATATCATCATCAGCTCCACCGGCGCCACCGGCTATGTGCTGAGCCATGGCGACATGAAAGGCATTATGCGCCGGCGCCGCAACCGGCCGCTCTTTTTCATCGACATCGCCGTACCCCGCGATATTGATCCCTTGATCAACACGATAAACAATGTCTATGTGTATGATATCGACGACTTGAATGAAGTGGTGGACGACAATGTCCAGGACCGCCGGCGTGAGGCGGTCAAAGCCGAGCGGATCGTGGATGAAGCCGTCATTCAATTTCGTCAGTGGTATCGGGGGCTTGGCGTGGTTCCGGTGATTAAGGCCCTGCGTGCCAAACTGCATGCCTCGGCCCGGGCGGAACTGGAGAAAACCGTGGGCCAAATGCCCCATTTCACGGAAGATGACCGCCGAGCCATGACACGCATGATGGATGCCCTGGTCAATAAGATCCTGCACGCACCCACCAGCTACCTGAAAAGCGACGGATGCATCGGTGATCGCGGCCTATCGCTTGATATTACAAGAAAATTATTCAGGCTCGACGAATAGACGGACCCATTCATATCAATGGAGAGGAGAAAAGAGGATGAAAAGAATCGCTTTTTTATTTCCAGGCCAAGGTTCCCAAAAAGTGGGCATGGGCAAAGATCTGTACGAATCCATGG
>JABDRH010000036.1 GCA_013041835.1 Desulfatitalea sp.
AAATCTTTGTAATCGACTTTTCCGCTCACTTAATTGTCTCCAAAGCCGCCGCAACACCGCTGCAACATCTCCGGAGGTATGCTTAAAAACCGCTCTATCGCTTCCGGACGGTTCAAAAACATAGTCATCGTATACAGGGCGTCTATATGCCCGCCGCCCTCTCTTTTCTTAATTTCGGAAAGGGTTATGCCGCCATACTCGTAATCTTGCTCGACGCCCTCGACCCAGGCGTCGAAGACCCCTTGCAGGTCTGCATGAATGGAAGACATGCCTTCCATCTCAAGCTCGATAAAGGGCTCCAATAGATCAAGTTCCTTAAGCCGTTTTTTTACACGTTTTTTATCAAAACGAATCATTTCCGCTCCTTTCCAGCTTTCGAATCACGTCAGTGGGCGAAGTTAGAACCAAGCCCCAATCCAGCGTCCCGGTATTCCGCCGCTTGCGCTGCTGGCCGTCATTGCCGGCGCTAAATTTCCCCCACAAAGCTTATGTCGACTTTCGCCGCAGCCTCTGCCTGACGCAGCTCTTGCTCCTCAAGATAGGCCAGACTCAAGTCTTCGCGCAATGAGAGTTGTTCGTGACGCGGTTGCGGTTTATCATATTTCCATCGGCTTACGACAAAATCGAAATTTTGCAGCTTTACGATTCCCGTGAGGTCTTTCAGCCGAGCGATATCAGCGGGCAGAAAAAGCGGTTCCACGTATTTTTTAGGACTCAGGTTGACGCCGTCCCGGTGATCATCAGGCCCCATGGAGACGCTGCGTTCCCACACGCGGTACTCGGTTTCCTTGATGCGTTTTTTGGATTCGTATTCGGCTGACTCTCCCTCGACGGAAAATATGATCCGATTTTTCAGTGCCTCGTCCATTGAGTCCACCGTATCGCGGCCGTAGATGTTTATCGGTTGTTTTCGGTCTTGTGTGGCCATGACCAGTACGGAGCCCTTCGACCGGCCGGCGGTGCTCAACTTTTGGATGTTCAACTTGTTAAGTGTGCCGAACTCATCCAAAACCGTATAAAACCGGCGCTGTTTTGAGTCGGGCATCGAAAGCAGGGTGCGTATCACCGTGTCGATGAAAAGGGACATGATCGGCCTGAGCGTGTGCCTGATGGACTCATAGTTGGTCACGAATACCAGCCCGCTGCCATTTTCCACCCATTTTTTTATCGAAAAATCACCCCCGATGCCGGCCATGTATTCAAAACATTTGCAGTACTGCATCAACACCGCCTGAAAGCCGTCGGCCTGCCTGGATTCTTTGCTGTCCCCGAGAAACTTTAGGGCCGCCTCAACCCCTTTGACGTCCGCGAGTATTTCTTTCATTTTCCCCGTGGGAGCGGACAGAAAATCCCACAAGTGCATGTTCGATAGTTGTTTGTGTTTGTAGTTGTGCCGCAGCCCGGCCGCAAAAAGCGATCTTGCGCCCTCTTCCCAAAATCCGCTGCCTTGCGCCGGCGTGGGCACCAAACTGTGCGCCAAGGCTTCTAAATCTGTGATTGATTCGATGTCGTTGAAAAGTCGCCACCCGAGGCAGCGCTTGTCCACCACATTGAAAAGCAGATCCGTGTCCGGGTCATAAAACTCACTGATATAATCGCCTTTATAGTCGTAGATGAGGCCGTGGCCCAACCGTTTTTTTATCTCTTTTATGATCCATCGCGTCGCTTGCGTTTTGCCTGTTCCAGGACCGCCTATCATCATCGTTCCGCGCGTTTCGTTATCTTCCGGCATCGCTATTTCACCCAGGGGAAAGCTTGCTTTCATCTTCTGTTCTTTCACCTGGTCCCAAAACGCATCCGTTGTGATCAGCTTCGATCCACGAATGTACTCTTTTTCATCGCGCTGCTCGGAGGTGCGGCCCAATTTTTTCACAACGATGCCGTGCAACAAATACACGGGGCTTGTGCCCAGCAAAAGATACAGCAAAGTGAGACTTTGCCGCTGTGCGTTGGCGCCCGTGGTGCCTACGATGGTTTTTATCGGCGTTTTCGTTTTACTGCCATTGGCGTTGAAAATATTGATTTTCGCATCGGGTAGCTTGATTGCCATGGCGGCCTTGGCCGCCCAATAGGATATGGCGTTACTGCGGTTATGATGCCATGTGGCCGCTGATATCCCGATAAACAATGCCGCATGCACGACGATCAAAAACATGAAGATGCGGGCGTGCATCTTGGCATCCATGCGAACGGCGGAGGTCAATATCTCGAAAGACTCGTATGCTTTTCCCTTTGCCATAATTACGAACTATCCTCAAAATTTGTACAAAAGGCTCAAGGCGCCTTTGAAGCCGGAAAAAATATCGCCAATTCCGTATTGATACGATATGTCCGCGCCGATTTCGAACTTGTTGCTGATTTCCCACTCTTTGGACAGGTTGGCCATCGCCGAGAAAGCACCTTCGCTGCGATCCGGGTAGCGCGTGAGCAGGTATCCGTCCGCGTCCGTAGTATGCCTTTTTTCAAAATCGGCCATCGTATACGCCAGGCCTGCACCGGCGTAAAAATTGAACGACCGGGCGACGCGGACGATCCGCTGCAAATATGCGCCCACTTGATAGCTGCTTACGCCCTGGCCTATGTTTTGTCCGAGTGGATCGACTTCAAAATCATAGTAGTTGATCACCCCCATGATCCTGAGCTTGTTATTTAGATCGTGAATCGTTGTAACCCCGATACCATGAAAACCGCTGCAATCATCCGTGCTGCCGTCCGGATCCGAGATGTCTAACATGACATAGGCCGGAGAGACGCCGATTTTTGTGTCCGCCGCGATAATTGCTGGTGATAAAAGCGCCAAAATAACAAAAAAGATAATCGTTCTCAAAATGTCTCCTCTATTCTGATTTTTATTTCCTGTGGGTTAACGTAGATGATGTACGATGGTTCGTTCAAAGTCTTGTCGATTTGCGTTTCTTTTTCATCAAGCATGTTTTCTGCGGCGGCCTCCACGCCGGCGCCGACAAGGGTTCCGTTGTTGAGCATGGGGGCCAGCTCTTTTCCCACTCCGAATGCACCGGCGGCAAAGCTGCGCTGCGCCGCTTTGCCGTCGGTTGACACGGCGCCGACCAAGCCGGCGGTATTGTTGATGTCCATGACGAACCCCTTGATTGAAAACTCTTCGCTTCGAGGGGCGGGGGTGATCCCTTTCACGACCAGTAGCTCCAGGCGCTTAGAGGCTGGATTCAGCGATTTTTTGGCAAACAGCGTGCTACCCCTGGGCAAGACCTTAAAGTCGCCGTATACGTCCTGCGTGATGGTTATTTCGGTCAAGTTTTGTTCGACGTTGGTCGTCACCTGCGGCAGCCGTGCCCGAATCTTGGTGCCCAGCCGTATCCCGAAATACGGCCCTTTTCTTTTCTCCGACCGAACCGATTGAAACCCGCCCACGCTCATTTTCCCAGCAGTGGGGCTTGCTTTCCAGGAGGGCGGAATATATCGATCGTTTTTGCGTTCCCGCCGGCTGCGATCCGGCCGGCCCGGATCGTTGACCGGCTTGGCGGTCTTGGCCGCGCTGCCGGGGCTCGCTGTATTGCTGTTGGGCGGAGCGCCGACGCCCGTGGACGCCATATTTTCCTTGCCGTCCGTTCCGGCGGCCGGCGCCGGGGCGGGTGCCTTGGCGCCCTTGCCGTCCGTATTTTCCGCCGGGGGTGATTCCGATGATGGATCGGCAGACGCGTTGGGAGCATGCCTGCCTTTTTTTTCCGATGTTTCTTGCCCGCCGCCAGAAACGGGCTTTCCGGGCCGTTTTTTTAACAGCAGGTGCATTTGATCGCTTTTTAGCTCACGGCTGTGCTGATAGTGTTCCTGCTCGGATGGGTTGAGCAACCTGCGCAGCTCGTTTCCGTCTATTGGCTTTTCCGCAGCATGCGTCCCCGAAACAAAAAGAAACGCTGTCACTATCGCCATTGCCGGCTTAATCGTTTTCACCATTGAAGCTCCACCTTGCCCTTGTTGCTGATCAGTGTCATCTTGGCGTCCTGCGAGTTCAATATACTGGCGTCGTTGGTAACGACAAACCCTTTGACGGTTTCGTTTTCCTTCACCTTGAGCGGCATTTCAAACTCAGACAGCAATGGGTAGCTTTGCTCGCCGTTCATTTTTTCCAGGCTGATATTATCGATGTAAAGCGGCTCAATCGCGCTATCGTTGGTAGCCTCGATTGGAATGACATGGATGTTTCCATAGGTGATGATTTTATCGGCATAGAAGATGACCCGGTCCCCGTTGCTCAGCTTGAGCTTTTGCTCTTCTTTGATGTTGCTGGTGTCCCGGCCCGAGGTTGCCATGCGGCCAACCAGTTTCAGGGCCATTTTTTCGGCCCGCCGATCCAGTTCGGATTCTTTGAGTTTGTACTCTTCCACCAACGCGGTTTGACGACGTTGCACGGCCCTTTCGACAAGTTCGAGTTTGTCTGCATCGCATAGTTCGAAAATGACCGTCGAATAGTGGGCCGACCGGCTGAATGACACCCTTAATGTCAGGTTGAAATGAAACCCGGCCACATTGACGAACGCATCGCCGAGAGTCCCTTCGCTTTCGGTGTCGGCCTTTTTGATTTTGTACACGATGAAATTCTGACCCGCTTGCCAAAATAGCTCGAAGGCACTGTCATTGGTCAGCAGCCCGGTATAGGGCAACTCGACGGAGTTTTCGTCGAGGACCCACGGAAATATAACTTTGACCCCCCTGCCCGGCAGTATGTTGACGACCAATTTTGTGACCGGATTTCGGATCTGCACGATCCTTTCTTTGGGCATGTCCTGATCCTGGTCGGCTTGGACCGAGACCGCCACAACCAACAGCCATGCAACGGCGAGCAATGTAATTTTTTTACTTAAATTCATAATAGTCCACAACTTTTATACCGGATGTGTTGACCGAGGATATGGCCACCATTTCAATGTCCACGAGCATTCGAAACGCCACTTTGTTGCGATTTACGAGTATTTCGGACGATACGGTGTTGCGGTCGCCGATTGCGACGTCACCGGCCAGCTCGACCTTTGCGTACGGGCCTTTTACTTCTACGATCCTGGTCTCTTTTTCGTTAAATTCCAGGTTGGATATGCTATTGGTGGATTTGATGTCCCGTGCAAGGTTGCTCTCTTTCAGATATGCGATCCGTTCCTTGCGCAGTTTTTCGGACATCATGTTCAGGGCCATGGCAAAATCGTCGTATACCGTCGCGCTGTTGAAACTTAAGTGATACTGCGCAAACCGCTTGGCGCCGGCAATCAGTTCCTGATTGCCGCGAAAGGCCGTGGTCTGGTACTCGCCGATCACTTCGCCGGTGTTCCGGTCAACCACCACGACACGCTCGGGCTTAAATGCGATCACCGCTGTTATGATGCCAAATGACGCCGCCTGGACGATGATCGCTATGATGGCCCATTTCAGCCGGCGCATCAATTGCCGCTCGCGCTTTTCTTTCGGGCCGGGTTCGATGGTGGGCGTGCCGGCTTTTTGGTGGGTCATTTTCCCGGTCCTCTATTGTTCGGGTTCAACGAGCTCAAAGGGCTTTCGTCTTTCAGGCCCGATCCGCCCGCCGCGCCATCGCCGCCTTGCAAATTCGTCACCCCTCTTTTTATCAGGCTAAAAGCACTGCCGGCGCTATTTTGGAAGCCTTTTCCGGCCATCCCGCCCATAAGTTTGATAGCTGGCGTGCCCACTTTTTTGCCTAGCGCTTTGGACTGCCTGCTAATCATTAACGCAGTTGCGGCCGCTGCGCCGGTAAACGGCGCCACCAGGCCGGAAGCCATGTTTTCATTGTTGGCGATCTTGATGGACAGCATCGGCGCGGCTACGGATATGGCGCTCATTACCATATTGCATACGAAAAAAATCAGATACATATTGCTTCTTGATATCGCTTTTTCCGCAGAGTGCTTTGGCAAAACACTTTCGCTCCATCCATGAAAAATAGGAATAATCAACATGAAAATAGTGGCCTCGACTAGCGGCCAAAACATTATGGCCATAACGGATCTTACCCACCCGTTTTTGGTATTCAGGTGCTTTGACGTCATGGTCGGAACGACCACAAGGCCCCAAATGTAGACCATCGAAAAACAAATAGCGTATCCTAGCCGCAGGAATATATACAAGCAGATCATCAATAAAAAACTGAAATAAAAAAGCAACTGTGAGATGGCTTCCTGGCCGAAATCCAACAAGTTGATGACGTTGAAACCAAATTCAATCACGGCATTGTCCGCTTTTACCAAATCCGCCGCTTTTAAAAAACCTTGATACTGCGATATGACCATTTTAAGGCCGGCCTCGCTGTAAAAAAGGGCGCACATAGCAGCATGAAATTGCATTACCAAAACCCCGAAGCTGGCATATAAACCGATCCACATGATGGACACAAGGGTGTCCTTGACCGCGTTGGCCATGGATGTTCCTTCGCCGATGCTGGCCGTGGATTCTTCTAAGTAACGCAACGAAAGACTGGCCGCGAAAAAAATAGGCACCGCCCACATGAGGTAAAACGATGCAACCTCGGATATTTTGCCGTAAATAGGGTCTGGTTTAAATACATCGAGTAATTTAATGAAGATATCCATGACTATTTATCAGCCATCCTTTCCAACACGTCGATGTAATCTTGCTCTAAATTTTCATTTTCCAGCTCGGTTTCAGTCTTTTCCATTTCTTCTCGTATCCGCCGCTCTTCGCGGGCAAGCTCCAGGGCCGCAATCAGCGCACACGATGATGCTGCGGATGCTTGCGTTTCTTTATCTGTTTTCGCGCCGGAGGCCAGGTCCTTGGCTTCTCCGGTTTTGGCTTTTCTCAGAGCGTTGAATCGCTCTAACGCGGCTACCTGGGAAGCCAGTTTGCGTTTGGCGTTTACCGAGGATAACGATGGGTCGTTTTCGAATCGCCGTTCTATCTCTTTTGCGAGCATTTTGAATTTTGTTTCATCGCTTTTGCCGTCCATGTTGTCGAGCAAGGTCAGGTTGCCGATGTCGTGCTTGATCTGGTCAAGCTCTCTTTCCAGGTTGAAATTTCGCGCAAAGTCGTACTCTTTTTTGACCATGACGGCCGTTTCCCTGACCTTGATCATATTTTCGTTCTGGATTTTGGCCTCTCTGATCAGTTTTAGCTGTTTCTCATACTGCTCTTTAAGGGTTTCGTAGATCACGGTCAGCCTAGCGATCACCGCCGCATCGCCGGCGC
This sequence comes from Desulfatitalea sp., assembly GCA_013041835.1. Classification (GTDB taxonomy): domain Bacteria; phylum Desulfobacterota; class Desulfobacteria; order Desulfobacterales; family Desulfosarcinaceae; genus Desulfatitalea. Next base: position 7,183 of record JABDRH010000036.1, read on the forward strand.
CGGTCACGTCGGCTTGGGCCGGCAGCGCCGACAGACAGAATATGCCAACAATCAGTGCGTAAATGGCTTTCACGTTTGACCGTTCCTTTCGTTAGTTGGCCGATTTTAGCTGTTTCAGCCGCTCAAGGCGTTGGAATATGTCGCCGGTCTCAGCCGGTATCTGAGATTTGAAGCTTAAATCCAGCGGGCTGGTGGAACAGGTATTGAGCACGATTTCGGGAAAACTCAAAAACAGATCGTAATATTTGTCTTGTACCTGACACAGCGACGGGCGCCAGTTTAGGGTTTCAGGGTTGGGAAAATTTTTCCACCGTTGAAGCGGCGTTTTGGGTATCTGAAGGATCTTGGCCATTTCGTCGTGATCCTCTTTGCGGTACATCAGATTGCGCAATGTGGTGCTGGCGACGATCTCCGGGTCCATGGTGCGTAGCTCATGAAGGCCCTGCGTGATTAGATCCAGGCCCGCGTAATCCTTGCGCCCCATGCGGCTGATCTGGCTGCACAGGTTGGTAACCACTTCGGGGGCAATGCGTTCAAATACATGTACTTCATCCATCTCAACGCGAGCGGGGTTGGTGCTGCTGAAAAACGCCATCTGCGCATATCGAAGCGACAGGGAGGTCAGGCAGAAAATCAAAAGTTTGGGGTCGGCGTCAAGGGCGCCTTTGAGATCCACGCCGCAAAGCTCCTTGGATAAAGACAGGTTCCCGTCCATCGTGAATCGACGGCCGACGGACGAATCCAAAAAACTGCTCAGGTTGTCGGCCATGCGTTTGGCCGCGTCCTTTTGGGGCTGGCTGTTGTATTGCGTCTGGTCCAGTGATTGGCAGTAGTGGTCCATGCGAGGCGCTGTTTTGCCTTCTATCGGCGTTCGATACAGGTTTTGCAACGCCTCTTCGGCTGCCGCCCGCTGGTGGCTGCTCAATTGCGTTTTTCCGTCGGTCAACAGATAGGCCAAGGCGCTTACCGTTCCCGCGCACAGCTTGATGGGGACGGGGGTTTTCCCCTCGCCGCTGGTTAGATCGTAATCCGGCAGCGGGTTGATGACGTGTTTGTCCGGATCAAACTTTACAAAGGTTTTGCCAAATCCCTCGACCACCCATTGATATGTGCTTCCTTCGTTGCTGCCCACTTCGACGATGAACCAGTCCAGGCCCAGTGGATACGTTTCGATGATCTGACAGCCTTTGTCCACCCCTTTTCCGGCGCCGGTCATGGCCACCGTGAAACCATGGTTGACGGTGTGTTGCATGATCGACAGGCCCACCAGTTGCCCGGAACTGGTTACCCGCAGGTACTCCGGATCGAGTGTTCCCTTGTCGTAGACGATCGCAGGGGCCATGTTGGCCACCTGCCAGGTTTCGTCCTGCCTTAAAAATCCTGATATGGCGCCGTGGCCGGGTTGGCCGGCTCGGAAAAAATGCGATTGTATGTCGTCGTGACTCTTCGCAAGCCCTTGGTTGTAAAAGACCCAATCCTCTATCTCCTTGCTCATGGCCTGGATATGATCGGGGGGTCCGTGCAGATGAAGGATAAAGGCGTTTTTGAATATGGATAGATTGTTTTGGGCCACATACGAGGTGAAGTCTTCACGGTCCTGGATGGCTCTTTGCCGGTATTTGGTGCCTTTTCTGGACTGCTCGACGCTTTCTTTTTCGCTGGCCTGGCTGTGTTTGTCGATCAAACGACGGGTGTCTGTCGGCACGACGATTTGACAGGCGTGCATTTCACAAGATATGGCCGAAAGATTCAAAAACCACGCCGGGTCGGCATCCGGATAGTGGTACAATAAAATGACTTTTGTGTATTCGCCGTCTATCTTTACCATCCCGTTTTCTTGATGCGGGGCTTGGTAGATCACCTGGTTTGCCAAGTCCTCTCTAAAATCCAACGGGTATTGGTAGCCGCGTTTATAACCTTTGCGCCAATAACTTTGGATGACGCGTTTGAAATAGTGTTCCGGATCGGCGAAGCTGCCGGATATGATGCGTTTTAGGTTGTCGGCCGTTTTTTGCAAGCGTTCGGCGTTTTTGACCTGGTCTTTGAACGCGCTTTTCCGACTCCATTGGGATAAAAGATTGGCTTGCGGCTTGCGGTACAGTACGATGGCGCATTCGTTGTTCCACCCAAATTGCGATAGATGTTGCGCCATGGCCTTGCGGACGGGTTCTCCGAAATGCCGGCCTCTTTTTATCTTGATGTTGTTGTTTAGGTAATTCTCGGCTTGCCGCGTGTCTTTTTCACGCCAATGATGAAACTCGGCCACGCAGTCGTCCAGGCCTTCGATGAATTTATACAGGGCTTGGTATTTGGCGTGCTGTTGCTGTTTGTCGTCCATTTCGCAATCCAAACCGTCCCAATTGAGCATGCACGACACCGCACCATCATTGTGGCCGATGATTTCGTTGGATAAAGGCGTTTCCCAATAGTAATAATTACTGTACTTGTTACGTTTTTGCATGGCTCACTTTTCGATAAGCGATTCGACGCTGTAACACTTGGATTCGCGCTTGTTCATCCATTGGGCGCGCAACATCAGCGCATCTTTGTGATGTATCCCGCCGTAAGCGGCGATAATAAGACATATTATGCTCAGGGCGATGCAAACGATTTGAAATGCAGGGATGGGAAAAAGTGCAAATATAATCAGAATGACGGCCGCTGATCCAAAATCAAACACGGCTGCCGGTATGCCGAATCTTTCTCGGGGCCTTATGCGATGGTTGAATGCCGGCATTGCTATCCTGCCACAAATGCGACAATCGCGTATGACAGGCCGCAGGCGGCAATGATGACCAGGCTTCGTTTTATTCGTCTTGCCCCTCTTTCCGACTCTCCGATCAGCCCATTGTACTCCGCAAGTCCCCAAGCAAAGGATATCGTGGAGACCGCGGCGGCAAATAAAATGACCCCTTTGAAAAATTTCTCGCTCATGGTCCCGACTTCCTGTTTGACGTCGCCGCCGGCGCTCATCCAGTCGGGGCCAACGTCTGCGAAAACAATGCACGCCAACATGGAAATTGTCATTGTTAACAGACAGATATACGATACTTTTTTACGGCGTCCCGCTTTCATGCGATTCCTTTCTTTTTTTTGTTTTTTTGAAGCCGACGGTGACACACCTGATGAACCGACGGTGACGGTACGAAGGGCTGGCAGGTTCAGGGGATTCAGCGTGGTATTTTGCCTATCGTACTTGCTTTTATAAAATTACTCATGCTTAAATGTCAAGCTTTTTTTACTATTTATATATCTTTTATTTTCAGTATGTTGCGGCGATTGGTTCCAAGTTATTTTTTGTGTGGTTGCTTTTCAAAGCTGTTGTTCTTCTTCCAAGACAATTTCCAAATATTTGCGCAATGTGTTCGCGTTCTTGGTGTCCAGCTGCTCTCCTTTTTCCAGGGCCGTTGCAATGGCTTGCTTTTTACGTTTTGTATATATCTTTTCGACAGCTTTCTTTATTTTCGCATTGTTGATGTCTGGCTGTTTGAGTAGCTCTAAGGCCGTTGACTCGATTTCTTCTTTTTGAGCTTGCCGTTGTATTTGTTCCATGCTTTTCGCACGCTCAAGCTGCTTGGCTTTCCATTTACCGTAATGTTCCAGGTCTATTTGAACCATGGATTTGTAGTTTTCTGGTTTGCCCACCGTGCCGCCGTTTTTTTTCATGATGCTGTAAATCAGATCAGCGGCGCTTTTAACGACCTGAGTGCCCTGTTTAAGAACTTGCCAACGTACAAAACACAGATTGTTTAAGATCGTTTCCAATTCAAGACCGAACTCGTTTTTCCAGCTGGCCACCTGGGTGGGGCCTACCTGGCGATCCAACCAAAATTTGTATTCGGGATCCGATTGCATGATATCCGCTATTGTGGCTTCGGTGTCTGATTGGCCGTCGCGGCCAGTAGTAGTTTTTTTAATTAAAAAACTACTACTACTATTTATAAGAGAGTGCCCTTCAGAGTGCCCTTTAGAGTGTCCGCCAGAGTGCCCGCCCGCCAGAGTGCCCTTAAGAGTGTCCGCCAGAGTGCCCGCCAGAGTGTTAAGGCTTTTCCCGGCTTCCAATACCTCGATGTGCATCCCTTGCCATTGCCCGATGCGAATCTTTTTAGCCTTTGTAATACAGCTTTTTCTTTCGAGGATGGCCAAAGATTTTCTAACTGTACCGTATGGGACGCCAGTTGCGGCGCAAATGTCTGCCAATCGTGTCATTCCTCCGGGTGTTGTTTTGAGGTATTGGAGCACTGCGGCTTGGTTTTTGGTTATCCAAAAATAGGGATCATTTATGGGACTGCCCGTTTGTGTGCCCTTCAGACTGCCCTTTAGAGTGCCCGCCGGAGTGTTACGTTGACTGTCCGCCAGAGTGTCCGCTACACTGTCCGCCAGAGTGTCCGCTACACTGTCCGTCAGAGTGTCCGCCAGAGTGTTAGAGTGCCCGTCAGAGTGCCCGTCAGAGTGCCCGTCAGAGTGCCCGTCTTTCCGCTTATGATACTGTTCCGATCCTGATATGATCCTGATATGATTCTGATGATCAATATGTTGTTTTAACGATGTTGTGGTTTCACCATCGTGTCCCAATGGTGTCCCTGTTCCGTCCCTGCCCTGTTCCGTCCCTGCCCGGTCCTTGTTTTGATCAGCGGTGTCAACATATTGTGTCTCTTGAGGGCTTTTCAAGGCAGCACCTTCTGCGATTGCGGCCTTTTGGTTTTGTCCTGCTGGATTTATTTCAGGTTGAACGATTACCTTTTTTAAGATCTCTTTTTCCGCAACCACTTCGGTTTCGGATCGGTTTTCTTTCCGTGTTGCCCTGATTCGATCCGCTAAACTCATTGGTTTTGCAGACATGTTTAGGCTCCTTCGGTGTGCGTCAAGAACTCTTTGCACAGCGTTCTAAAGGCTTGGGCTCCTTTGCTGCTTGGGGCTGAGGTGAAAAGGGTCGAACTTCGTAGGGATTCGTTTGTTTGTATGTGAGAGCTGGTTGGTATTGTAGATTTAAAAACATTTTTAGCGCCAAACCGTTCTTTGGCGTCTTCAATATTGGCTGTGTGTGCTCCCTTTCGCCGGTCTACGCGATTGATTAGTATTTTTAACAGGTTCAGGTCATATCCGTCTTCTCTGATGGCGTTCATGAGGTCTAAAACGCCTTTTATGCCTTCGAGAGAATTCCCGCTGCCTGCATCCATGGGGACAATGAGCATGTCGGATGCGTACAGGTTATTATTTACGAATATCGAGAGGGTAGGGGGGCAGTCGATGAATGTGTAGTCGAACTTTTCTTTCGCATATTCCCGAATCGCGCTTCTCAGAAAAGTGTTGCTTTCGGGAAATTGCTGAGCCATGGGTATTTCGAGTCCTGAAGTTTCGGTGATGTTGGGTAAAATTAGCAGGTTGGGATGGATCGTTTTGTATATGTATTCTGTTGGGTCCACGACTTTCTCAGGTGCTGCCAGCACGTCGTATAAGCTTTTGTTGATCTGTGTTCCCGTTGAAAGCAGCGCCCTGCTTGAATCGCTTTGCGGGTCGCCGTCTATAAGAAGCACCCTTTTTCCTTTTAGGGCTATTGCGGCTGAAAGATTGACTGAGGTAGTTGTTTTTCCCGTTCCTCCTTTGTAATTAGAGACGGCTGAGATAATCCCTTTACTCATGTCCCCTCCTTTTCTTTATATTTACCGATATTCTCTAACCTATTGAATGTCAATCGGTTTTTTTAAACCGTTTCTTTTTTTTGTGTTTGTTTATAATGGGATATTTTTAACGCTATGATATTGCAAGAAATATTCATTTTTGCGCTGCATTTTGTGTTATCCCCCCTTGCCTTCCTACTGTATATTGGTTTTAAGGTTAGAATTCGCTAGCGCGACCCGGAACGGAACTATTCCGTTTTGGGCCGCCCTGGCGCTTGGGGATCGCGTGCGATTTCATGGCGTGTCAGAAGGCTCGGCTTTCTGACATTCAGTTTCCTTAAGTTCCTCTTTTGCTTTGGCTCCTTTTGCGTGACTCTGTGGTGCTACAGAGTTATAGAAGTCTTTTGTAGATTTTCCCGCCGGATAGTTTGCGGATGTCTTCCAGGGCGAAGTTGACGAGGGCCTCCATAAGGGCTGATTTGTTCTTGATGGGCAGGCGCTCTTTTTTTAGGGTGTGGTAGATGTCGTCGAATTTTTCGATGGTATCGATTCCGAAATAATAACTGACTTTTCTTTTGATTTGCGCCTCTGTGGTGGTGTCACTCTGTGGTTCTGTAGAGGCTTTCTTTTTGGCTTGGGCTGAGGTTTTGCCCATTGCTGCGGATAGTGGGTCGGCGTCGTCAAATAAGTCTGGGACTCGTGGTTTACTTTCCATTGCTTAATATCCTTTTTACCAGGTTTTGGTAGTCTTGCGCACCTTTGCTGGTGTTGCTGTATTCGAAGATGGTTTTTTTGTGGCCTACGGATTCGGATACTTTGACGTTTTTGTTGATGGGGTCCAATACGATTTGCCCGAAACGTTTTTTGAGTTGGGTTAGTATTTCGTGCGATTGCCTTGTGCGGGTGTCGAACATGGTCGGCAGGATGTATTTGATGTTCAGGTCAGGGTTTACCTGTTTTGCCGAGTCTACGTATTTTACGTAGTCTTTTACGCCTTCTATGTTCGCGGCTTCAAGTCCCACGGGGCATAGGATGTCGTTTACCGTGCTCAGGATGTTTACGCTGAGTATGTCCCACCCTGGTGCACAATCGAATATGACGAAGTCTACCATGCCTTCTTTGGGGTTTAGCCTTTGGTTTAAGATCCTTTCTTTGCCTTCGCTGTGGCTGTGGAGCCAGTTGGTTAGCTCTACCAGCATCATTCCGCCGCTGAGCAGGAATATGTTGTGCCTCGCGGAGCTTAGGCATTCCATTTTTTGGACTGGGTCACCGTGCCGGTCGTGGCCGGTGATAAATTCGTATAGGCCGTGTTTTGCGGTCACGCCCATGAATTTTGCGCAGTGGCCTTGGGTGTCGCAGTCCACCAAAAGTACGGTTTTGCCGTTTAGTGCAAGCCCGTGAGCCAGGTTTATGGCGGTTGTGGTTTTGCCGACACCGCCTTTGGCCATTCCGATGGCCAGTTTTTGCATGGGGGCTCCTTTCGTTTGGTTTTAGTGGCGTAGGGATTTTATATCTGTGGTTCTGTGACTCTGTCAAGTAAAGTTTGTTCTGTATTCTTGATTATTTTAGGATCTATAGTGGTGTAGTGGTGTAGTGGCGTGTTTATTATCGGGTCGATGTGGTTTCTTGGAATGTATGGGGCCATGC
>JABDRH010000038.1 GCA_013041835.1 Desulfatitalea sp.
GCTCGCAGCCAGGCGCCTTAAAATGTCGGGCCTTGAAGCCGCCGCCAGTCTGGGTTTCGATGGCCCGCATCAGCTCGGGCAGCGTCAGACGGGCGGTCAGAGCCGGTGGTTGCGGGTGGCGGCCGAAGTAGCTGATGGGCTGGAAATGGACGCCGCGCACCGCCGGATACCAGGCCAGGGCCGCTTGCAGGATAGCCCCGACCGAACCCACATTGACACCCGGCACCAGCGTCGGCACCAGCACGACCCCCAGGCCGGCGGTGGCACAGGCTCGGATGGCGGCCTGCTTTTCAGCCCACAGGGCCCGGCCGCGCAAAGCATCGTAGACTTGGTCGTCCACGCCGTCGAACTGTAGAAATATGGAGCTGACCCCGGCTCGGCGAAGGACTTCGGCATAGCCCGCCTCCCTGGCCAGGCGCAGGCCGTTGGTGTTGACCTGGATAAAGGCAAAACCCGCCTCGCGTCCCAGGGCGGCGATGCGGGGCAGGTCGTCACGCTGGGTGGGCTCTCCGCCGGAGAGTTGGATGTTGCCTGTGACCCCATTGGCGCGCAGGCGCGCGAACCAGCCCGCGATGGTCGAAATAAGCGGGTCCTGGGCCTCGCGACCGGCGTCGGCGTAACAGACCGGACAGTTCAGGTCGCAACGGGCGGCGACCTCCACGATGATGCTGCACGAACGCTGGCGATGATCAGGGCACAGGCCGCAGTCAAAGGGACAGCCCCGGTCTTTTTCCCGGCTCACCCAGGGTAGCGGGGAGAAAATCTTGGGGCGCCGCCAATCCGCCATGGCCGGTCCACCGCGCCAGATCAGAACCTCGAAATCGCCGTGGGCCCAACAATGCTTCTGCAAAACGACATCTTCGCCTTGCATCACACGTCGAGCAGGAATGCGCTGCAGGCAAATAGGGCAGAGGCTTTGAGTGGTGGAAGAAGTCATGGCAAATTCAAACAGTATTTGTCGCTACAATTATGCCCCAGTGCTCGGCTTACGCCTATCTGCAAAGGGTGCGGTCATATGGAAAATCCCTCAGCCCCCCATTTTTCGAAGAGGGACTGGGGAGTCTGCTTTGATGCTCTTTTTCAAACCGCCATGGCATGTCCTCCCAAAATCTCCATCACCTTCGCGTAGGCCTCTGCCACCAGGGTGCCGCACGTCTGGCGGGAGGCCGCCGGTCCTGCTTCGCCCACGATGGCCTCACAAGTGATGCCGCCGTGCACGGCGTCCACTCGCTCATCGAACCAGTCGGTGAGTTCTTGGAGAAGAACGGGCAGTTGCTCGGCGGGCCGGTACGCATCGCTGTCACCGGCTGCCAGATAAGCCAGCAGACAGCAGGCGCCGCTCAAGGCCCCACAGGTGGTTTGCCCCGAGCCGCAGCCATAGGCCAACCCGGCCATGGCGCGCACCAGGCCTGCATTTTCTTCCCCCCGCATCTCCAGGCCCAACAGTAACAGAATCTGGCTGCAGCCATAACCCTGCCGTCCCCAGCGCATCATGCGCAGTATCAGCTCATCCATGGGGTCTCCCGATTGCAGCGGTTCCCTGGCGGTAGCGGCCGGTGCCGAAAGTCGGACTTCGCTTCGCATTTCTCGGCCACCAGGAGATAGTAGCCCGGTTTTGGGCTTTCAAAGGCACCACAGATGGTCCCCGTCTTGGCCCAAAAGCTTTCCAGGGACCCGTGGGTCCAAACCAGTTGGGCGGCCAATTGTTTGAGCAGCGGCGTATGATCTTCAAACAACAGCACTTCGAAACCGGCCGCCACGATGCGCTGTAGTAAGGTTTTTCGATCCACGGCACCGGCGATGCAACATCGTGAAGGCGCGGCCGATGGCGTTTTTGTAGGCCCTGATCGGGTATAGAGATCCGTGATGGCCAAAAATCCACCCAAAACCAAGACGCGGTGCCATTCCGCCAGGGCGATCTCCGGCGCAGCCAGCAATGAGAGCACGCACTCGCAAAAGATGGCCGCCTGTCCGCCATCGCCCAACGGCAATGCTTGCGCCCGCCCTTGGATCAGGGGCGTCGGCCCGGCCTGATGGCGCCCTTCGCGAAGCAAAGGCCAACAAAGATCCAACCCCACGGCCTTCAACTCATGACACTGTCGCAAATGCATCACCGTAACCCCGCTGCCACAGCCCACGTCCAGCACCCGCGCGCCTGCCGATAGCTTGCAGACCTCCAGGGCCCGCTCGGTCAACGCCAATCCACCCGGCCGAATGACCGCGCCGGTCACTTCGCGCAGGGCCGCAGATTCGTAAAGATTGATACGATTCGTCATTTATCCTCTAATATCCGTTCGACTTCCGCCATCTTGCCCAATGCCAGGGCTTCGGGTACGAGCACCTGTCCGCATTGGGCGCAACGCGGCATCTCGGTGGTGAAGCTGTTGTCCATGTAAGTGACGGTTATCCGCCCTATCTCCAGGGGACGATCACAGGCAGCGCAGCGCCAGGTCAGTTCTTCGCTCCAATCTTCTTCGGTCTTCAAAGGTCTACCCTCCAGGCCCGACAGGCGTTTTTTTCTCCGTGAAGACGCAGAGAAATCCATGTTTTGCAAGTCTAAAGATTCGACGTCCGCTGGGCCTTTGCGGTGAAATCGTGACGTCGACCATGCTATGGTTGCACTTCCATGCGATGGCAGTACGCATTGAACACTTCGAATCCATCCTCATGCGGCGCATACGCCACCCAGAAGGTCACATGCCGGGGCCGGTAGGCGGCGCGCAGCCGGCCCGTGGCGGGGTGGCGCAGTTTAGGACCGCCGGCCTCGGCATGGGCAATGGTCTGTTGGATGTCTTCGTCGAGGATGCGCCGTTGGTCGAGCCTTTGGCGCACTTCGGGCGCCATGATCAGGCGGATGTCACGGTAATCCGGTCCGACCGCCAGCGCTTGCCCCCAAACCTTGAGCAGCAAATTCTGCTTCAGCCGGGCGCGGTTTTCCCTGCGCTGGGACCAGCCCGGCCGGGGCCGCCCGGCCGGATCGGGCTGCCGGACATCGGCAAAGAGCAGATCCAGCAGGTGTAAGGTGCGCTTGCCCGCGCCTGCCAGGTTGTCCCGGCACATGCCGCAGTAGGCCAGGTAGTCGTGCTCACTCAAGTCCGCCCGGCGCAGGAGTACTTCTTTGGCGATCCGGGGATTGGCGTTTTGCATCAGACCGCCGAAGCCACAGCATTCGGTCTCGGCACCGCCCAAGGCCAATTCCGTGGTAACAATGCCGCGATTGGCCAGTAGACGCCGCACCGCCGCCTGGATGACGGGGACATGGCGCGTGGTGCAGGGGTCATGCAAAGCCAGCGGCGATACCGGCTGAAAACCCGTCTCCTGGGGCAAACCGATGTCTTCCAGGATTTCCCACAGCGATTGAAGCGGCGCCTGGGGCCAAATGACGCTGAAGAGCTGATAACAGGTCGAGCAGACCATGATCAGGCGGGGTCGTCCCATGGCCTCCCATTGTTGCTGCCAGAATGCGATGATCTCTTGGCTTTGCGCCTCGCGGCCGGCCCAGTGAGCCGGAGCGCCGCAGCATCCCAGCAG
>JABDRH010000045.1 GCA_013041835.1 Desulfatitalea sp.
ATGCTGGCCACATTTTCTTTGCTCATCAGCTTGCAGTCGGCCACATGGATAAAGTCCCTTTTGCCCAGAAGGTCGATGAGATTTTGCCACTGCTCGACATAGGTGGGCACATCGGCCGTATTGCCGATGTTGGCCTGCTGGAACAGCTGGAAACCGCTGTCCGAGCTAACGGACATGGACAAGACCAATTTGAGATCCTCCCGATGCTTTTTGCTGTGGCCGAAAGTGACCTGCGCGGATCGGATTTTGACAAAATGGCGATTCTCGACACCATCGAATTTAAATGGATCTTTTAGAAAGTTAGAGAGGGCAACGCCTCACCAGCGGCCCGCAATATTTAACGTTATCAATCGTGGATTTTACATGTTTTTCGGTTGACTTTTTAATTGATTTGTTTTTTGCTGCAGTCAAAGTTAGGCAGTCAATCTATATTTTTCTACCACATACCTACACACATTAATAAATGGATCTACAACCACATTTTTTTATCAACGAAGAAGAGGAGGAGTGAAAATGATGTTAAAACGGCATGTTATGTGGCATGTGACAATCACCGTCGTTTTTCTTGTGGTCGGATTATTCGCCGGCGCGACCTTCGCCGTGACCGGACCCGGTGAAGGCGTCGCCTTCAAAGCTCTCCGACCGGCAACAGACCCAAAATCTTATTATCCCGGCTTTGGTTATGAATTGACGATTCTTAAGGAAGGTACCGTCATGGAAGCCGAATCCGGTAGATGGCATGGCGGCACGCGCCCTCTGCCGTGCGATATTGTTTTCGAAAAGGATGTGGCGGTGAAGCTGCGCGATGGCACGACAATCTATACCGACGTATTTCGTCCGGTCGGTGATGGGCCCTTCCCCGTCATCGTTGCATGGAGTGGGTACGGCAAGCAAGGCGGCATTCAAACGCACAGCGACGGCCCTCAGCTGTGGGGCAAACTGGGCCTGAGCACCGACCCCAGACCCGAGTGGATATCAGGCCTGCAAAAGTTCGAGGGGCCTGACCCGGCCGAGTGGTGTCTGCATGGCTATGTCGTGGTAAACCCTGATTCGCGCGGTGCTTTCATGTCGGAGGGCCATCATCTGGTGTTCGGCGAGCAGGAAGGCAAAGACGGCGCGGATTTGATCGAATGGGCCGGCACACAGCCGTGGTCGAATGGCAAGGTGGGGATGCAGGGGAACTCCTGGCTGGGGGTCATGCAGTGGTTCATTGCCGCAGAGCGGCCGCCTCACCTGGCGGCCATTGCACCCTGGGAAGGCTTTTGCGACATGTATCGTGATTTTGTGATGATCGGCGGTATCCCTGCGCCGGGTTTCACTGATCTTATCACGTCCCTTGAATTCGGCCCCGGGATGATCGAAGATTTAAGGACGATGGTGAGTGAGCAGCCGTTGATGTCTCCATACTGGAAGTCCAAACGGGCGAACATCGAGGCGATCGAAGTGCCTGTTTACGCTGTTTACCGTACTGCTCCTGCTCTACATCGGACGGCTGAATGCTTCCCACGCTTGAAGAGCCCAAAGTGGCTGCGTTTTCAAAACACGAGTGAGTGGTATAATCAATACGTACCTGAATACATGGATGACCTGCGGCGCTTCTTCGATCACTACCTAAAGGGCATCGACAACGGCTGGGAGAGCACGCCACAGGTGCGATTGGCGGTTTTTGACCCGGGGCTGCCGGTGGAAGAAAGCGCGAACAGCCAATATTCCGACGCACCAATGTACGCGTCGGTACGTGAGATCGACCGGCCGGAAGAGAGCTGGCCGCTGCCCGATACCCAATACCGCAAAATGTACTTAAATGCGAGGAAACGCAAGCTTTCATATACCCGCCCGCTAGTTCCCAAGACGGTGCGTTATGACAGTACCAGGCAATTGGGGAAATCGACGTTCACTTATCAATTTGACAAAGATACCGAGCTCACCGGGTACTTTACGGTCAAACTCTGGGTCGAGCTTAAAGGCGCCAAAGATGGGGACCTTTTTGTGACCTTGGATAAACTCAGCAAGCATGGTAAAAACCTTGGAAACGTCTGTAAAACGCAGATGCGCATCTCGCACCGCGAACTCGATCTGGAACGTTCGACGGACTGGTGGCCGGTTCATACGCACGAAACTCGCAAGTTCCTGTCGCCGGGCGAGGTCGTTCCGGTTATGATCGGGATGCCGGGGACATCGGTCTATATTCATGAAGGACAGAAGCTGCGTCTTAAGATATCCGGCATAGGGAATGGGACGTTCCCCTTTCCATGGGAAGAGAACGAAGGAATCCATATCATCCACTCCGGTGGACAATATGACTCATATATGAGGGCGCCGTTTATCGAAAGATAACACGAAAATCCGACTTGCGCATGAACCATACATGCGCCAGAGTGGAAGCCGGGTCATGAGCCAGGGAAAAAACCTTGAATTGTAAATAAGACGATCAAACGCATTTTATAGGCGGTGGTTGGAGAAGGTTCGTTGCTTCTTTAGCCACCGTCTTTTTTTCCTGCCCCCCTATTTTTTCAACAGCGATCCATAAGTTTTTAAACTGAAGTTACTGGGTTTGGATGGCCCAAATACGTAACTTCTCAATAACCCATGGGAGCAAACGAACGGATGCCAAGAACATTTGCTTTGCATAAAGGTGATAAGGATGAAGCAATAAAAATCAGAGACGATTTTATTCCGGTTCCAAAGTTTGCTGCCG
>JABDRH010000049.1 GCA_013041835.1 Desulfatitalea sp.
TTCGATCTCCATGGCGCTGTCAGCCAGTTTGAAGGCCACGGCTTGAAATTTAGAGATGGGCTGGCCGAACTGCTCGCGTTTGCGGGCATAATTCAGGGCCGCTTCGTAAGCCCCCTGTGCACCGCCCAGTCCCATGGCGCCGATGGACAGCCGGCCGCCATCCAGGGTTTTGAGCATCTGGTGGAATCCGTCGCCCTGTTTCCCCAGGATGTTTTCCGCCGGAATGCGCACATCGTCGAAATAGAGCTCCGCCGTATTGGAGGCGCGCCACATCATCTTTTTCTTCATGGGGATGGCTTTGAACCCCTTGGTATCGCTCTCGACGATGAAACACGTATACTCGGGTTTGCCGTTGGGCCGGGTACCGGTAATGGCCTGAACGGTTACGCCCAGAGTCATGTCGCTGGCCGCATTGGTAATAAAAATTTTCGATCCGTTGATCACCCATTCATTGCCGTCGCGTACGGCTTCGGTCTTGGATCCGCCGGCATCCGAGCCTGCGGTCGGTTCGGTGAGCCCGAATCCCCACAGGGCCTGGCCGGTGCATAGCTTGGGAAGGTACTTTTTCTTCTGGTCGTCATTGCCGAAGTAATACAGCGGACCAATGCCCAACGAGTTGCCGGCGGCGATGGTGGCCGCCTGGGAACCGTCAACGCGGGCGATCTCCTCCACGGCGATGATGTAAGAGATATAGTCCATGGCCTGCCCTTCGTAAGCTTCCGAAACAAACATGCCGAACAGGCCGATTTCGCCCATCTTGCGGGTCAGATCGATGGAGAACGCCTCCGCTTCATCCAGGTCCAGGGCCACGGGTGCAATCTCGCTCTGGGCGAATTTGCGGACCTCCTTGCGAATCATCTCCTGTTCTTTGGTCAAGTCAAAATCCACGATGACCTCCTTTCCGCCTCGACCGGCGGTCATTGTCGCACCATTGATCTACGGCGCTTCTCTTTTGGCAAGGCGCCTCACGCTTTTATTATCGGACTGTCGGACATGGCAACGGTTCCTAGTTTCAATCCACTGATGATAAAGTTTTCATAAATATCTGCAATTTCGTCCACCGTCAGGCGGCCGGAGGGCTTGTACCAGGTGGCGCCGGCCGTACACAGGGTCAGGATGGCATAAGACAGAATTTTCACGTCGCCATGGGCGAACACGCCTTGTTCGGCCCCCTGACGGATGAGATCCTGAAAAATTGCTTCGTATTCGCCTCGTTTTTTCACGATGGCCCGGTAGTGCTCTGGGCTGATACCGCGCAGTTCGCTATTGGCGATGAAATTCTCTTTTTGTCGTTTCAGATGAAAATCGACGTGGCTGCGAACCGCCGCCCGCATCCGCTGTTCGACGCTGTCGATCGGCGACAGACGGCTTTTCAAATAGGCCGTCAGATCATCCATGGTGGATTTCAAGATACAGTAGAGCAAGTCTTCCTTGCTGGCGTAGTGATAGTAGATGCTCGCCTTTTGGATGCCGCTGCCTTGGGCGATATCGCTGATGCTCGTTGCAAAATACCCCTTCTTGTAAAACAGATCAATAGACACCGATTTTATGGTGGCTTTCATATCTCCCATGGGGGAGGCCTCCTGATGCATCGTAAATCGGCCGACGGAAAGCAGGGGTGCCGGATGAAAGGGCAGGCAAACTTACCGACCGGCCGTTAGATTTCTGCCAAAAATAGTGTATGTGGCTTGGAATTGTCAAGACACAAACTGTGAATCTGTTTTCATACACCATTAAAGGGGGACAACGCGGACGACCCGTTCAGGATAGCGCGTCCCGTATCGCCTGGGCCTGAATCGCTTTTCCCAAGGTATTGCCTTGGGGTAGCGCAAGGGGAACAGGCATTGACAATCGTCGCCGATGCCACGATATTGGCAATGTGCTCTGCGTCAAGCGCCATCACCTCCGCGCGATCAGATCCATTTGGACCACGAAACCATCCTGGCGAACAGGAGGCCGATCCAAGACGATGCAAATTATTGACTTGTCCATCACCATTGAAGCGGGGTTACCCAGCGACCCGGAGCCGATGGTACCGGCCATCGACTATACCGATCACATCCAGGGCGCTGAGCAAATGGCCACCTTTTTTCCGGGACTGAGAAGGGAGCAGCTTCCCGACGGTTTGGGATGGGCCTTGGAAACCCTCCACTTGACCACCCATTCAGGCACCCATCTGGACGCTCCCTTCCACTATCATCCGACAATGGATGGGGGCGCGGCCTCGCTGACCATCGATCAGATCCCCTTGCATTGGTGCTTTCAGGACGGCGTGCGGCTTGATTTTAGCACCAAGGCCGATGGCGAACGCATTACCGCCGCCGACGTACAGGCCAAGCTGGATCAGATCGGCTACGGCCTCAAACCACTGGATATTGTCCTGGTGCGAACCGGGGCGGACCGGTTTTGGGGCAAGCCCGAGTACCTCCTGAAAGGTGCGGGCATGACTCGTGAGTCGACCCTCTACCTGCTGGAACGGGGCATCAAAGTCGTGGGTACCGACGCCTGGTCCTGGGATCGCCCCCTGCCATACCTGGCCCAGGAGTTTCGGCAGACCGGTGATCCGTCAGTGGTTTGGGAGGCCCATTTTGCCGGCATTGAAAAGGGTTTCTGCCATATGGAAAAAATGGCCTGCCTGGACCGTATACCCCGGCCATACGGATTCAAGGTGGCCTGTTTTCCCATTAAAATCAAAAGCGCCTCGGCCGGCTGGACCCGTCCGGTGGCCATTGTCGAAGATCCATGAGACATTATAGCCAGAACAACTATATTGGCATTTTTCTCTTGTCCGGTGACCAACAACGATATTCGCCGGATCAATACACTTGAAATCAATAGCATTTTATTTTTTGCAAATATTTTTGATTTCAAGTCTACAATTGCTCGATTTTTGTTGGGTGACGGTCCATCAAATGGGCGCTAAGCGCAAAATCGGCCTGAAATGGGCGCACCAGTGAACCCGATATTTTCGTCTTTTACGCTAAAATCCGTCATTTGAGCCAATCTACCTGTTTTTCAAGATGCCTTGGCTCACAAGGGCTATGGCGGATGTAAAACAGCAAAGCTGCTTGGGCCTGTGCCTTTTACGATTTGGGCGACAACGCCGCATTGTTCCCTCCTTGCACTTTGGACAGCGGGTGATGTCCTGGCCGGTCAACCGCTGGATAAATGCTAAAGAAATTTTTGCGCGAGCCCTTAGGGTGCGGGAAAGAGAATGAATTTTTATCCGGGACTCTCGACGATCAGCGTCACCGGGCCGTCATTGGTCAGGGCCACCTGCATCATGGCCTGGAAGCGGCCGGTTTGGGTGGGAACACCCTTTTGGCGGGCCTGCCGGATAAAGTAGTCGTAGAGGGATTCGGCCTTTTCCGGACGGGCGGCGGCGGTGAATGAGGGGCGGCGGCCTTTGCGACAGTCGCCCAACAGCGTGAACTGGGAGATGACCAGCAGGGCGCCGCCGCTTTCCAGCAAAGAGCGGTTCATCTTGCCGCCGTCATCCTCGAAAATGCGCAGATTCACAATTTTATCCACAAGATAATCGGCCGCTTTGCAGGTATCGTTTTCGGCCACGCCCAACAATACCACCAGGCCGGGACCAATGGCGCCCACGGCCTGTCCGTCCACCGTGACCGAGCTTTGGGATACGCGTTGCACCACGGCGCGCATGGGCTCTCCTCGTCAGGGTCCATCCACAAATGGTCGATACAGGTTAGGGTTTGACATTCAGCCGCTCCAGGGCTTCGGCCAAAGGATTGTGAAAGGGCTTCGGTGTCCGAGATTGCTGGGGTTTAGCCGATTTCGCACGGGGTGGGCGTTTTGGGGCTTGGCTCTTCGCTTTTTTCCCGGTCTGGTCAGTCTTTGCTTGCTGTTGTGCCGCCGGTTTGCCGGTCTTCATCGAGAGGCCGATGCGCTTACGTTCCAGGTCCACCGTCAGTATGGTGACCCTGACCCGTTGCTGTACTTTGACCACCTCGGCCGGGTCCTTGACGAAACGGTCGGCCAATTCGCTTACGTGAACCAAGCCGTCCTGATGCACACCGATGTCCACGAAGGCCCCGAATTGCGTGACATTGGTAACGATGCCGGGCAATTGCATGCCCGGTTCCAGGTCTTTCATGGCCGTTACGTGGCCGGCAAAGGCAAAGGCTTCGAAGCTGTCGCGCGGGTCGCGGCCGGGCTTGGCCAGCTCCGCCAGGATGTCGTTCAAGGTGGGCAAGCCCACCGTATCGGTCACATAGTTCCCCAGCTCGATACGTTGGCGCAGATCGGCCTGTGTCATCAGTTCTTGAACGGTGCATCCCAGGTCAGCGGCCATGGCATCCACGATGGGGTAGCTTTCCGGATGCACGGCGCTGGCATCCAGGGGATGGCTGCCGCCGCTAATGCGCAGGAAACCGGCTGATTGTTCAAAGGCTTTCGGGCCCAGACGGGGGACATCCCTGAGTCGATCACGGCTGTCGAAAGGGCCGTGGGCGTCGCGGTGCGTGACGATGTTGCGCGCCAGTTGCAGGCCCAGGCCCGACACGTAGGTGAGCAACTGCGCGCTGGCCCGGTTGAGGTCCACACCCACGGCGTTGACACAGCTAGCCACGATGTCGTCCAGGGTATTTTTCAAAGCGCCCTGGTCCACATCATGCTGGTACTGGCCCACGCCGATGGATTTGGGGTCGATCTTCACCAGTTCGGCCAGGGGGTCCATGAGCCGGCGGCCGATGGAAACCGAGCCGCGCACGGTAACGTCATGGTCCGGGAACTCCTCGCGGGCCAGCTCCGAGGCCGAGTAGATCGAGGCCCCGCTTTCGTTGACCATCAGAATAATCGTCTGGGGTGCAAGGCTCAGGTTGCGAACGAACTGCTCGGTCTCCCGGCCGGCCGTGCCGTTGCCGATGGCCACCGCCTCGATGTCATGCTGCTCGCACAGTCGGCGCACCGTATCGGATGCTTTTGCAGCCTGGCCCTCGCCGGTGTGGGGATAGATGGTGGTATGGTGAAGTAGTTTGCCCTGGCGGTCAAGGCAGACCACTTTGCAGCCGGTGCGAAATCCGGGATCAATGCCCATCACCCGTTTGGCGCCCAGCGGCGGCGTCAGCAACAGCTCGCGCAGGTTTTCGGCAAATACCCGAATGGCTTCGGTATCGGCCTGCTGTTTGAGTTGAAGGCGCAGCTCGGTTTCCAAGGAACGTGACAGGAGCCGTTTGTAGCTGTCGCGCAGGGCTATCTTGACCTGTTCACTGTCCGGCCCGTCGCCTTTGACGAAGAGGGCTTCGAGGATTTCCAGGGCTTGTCCTTCTTCCGGATGAATGTCCAGGGAGAGGACCTCTTCGCGCTCACCCCGACGCATGGCCAGCATGCGGTGGGATGGCACGGTCGAGGCCGGCTCATGCCAGTCGAAATAGTCCTTGAACTTGGCGCCTTCCTGCTCCTTGCCGGCCGTCACCCGGCTGTAGATGACCGCCGTTCTGGCAAACAGGGCACGCAGCCGCGCGCGGGCCGTTTCGTCTTCGTTGATCAGCTCGGCGATGATGTGCCGTGCGCCCTCCAAGGCGGCTTCGGCCGAATCAACGCCTTTTTCAGCGTCAACGTAGGCTTCGGCCGCTGCGGTGGGGTCCATGC
>JABDRH010000050.1 GCA_013041835.1 Desulfatitalea sp.
TTGCTGGAGGGCGCCGTACGGGCATCCGCCGGTACTCGTAGCGGGGATACCCCAGCAGCATGGAATAAAAATGAGCGTGGGCCCCGGGAAGCCCCAACAGATCTTTGAGCTGGGAATCATTCTTCAGGGCCGACCCCACGAGCCCCGCCCAGCAGGTTCCCAATCCCATGGCCGGCGCCATCAGCTCGAGGTAGGACAGGGCCAGGGAAAGGTCCACCATGCCGCTGACCTGCACCGAAGGGTTGGAGGCCACCAAAAGAACGGGGGCGCGTCGCGTAATAGGATCCAAGCCTGCCCGGTAGCCAGCCACCATCGGAGGATAATAAGCCGGATAGCTGCCCTTGGGGTGCGTATCGATGACATGTTTCAAATAGGCCGCCGTCAGGTCCGCGGCCCGGGAAATGATGTCCCGGTCGGTCACCACCCGCCAGGCCACTTGCTGGGAGTTCCCGGCGGTGGGCGCATAGCGTGCGATGTGAATGAGCCTGCTAATTTTTTCTTTTGGCACCGGCTCATCCTTAAACACGCGGATGGAACGTCGGGAGCGGAGAAATTGCTCGGCCTGCGCCTGATTCACGGTTAGCGCGGGATCGATGGGCGGGCATGATTCCGCCGGTACGATCCGGTGGCTGAGCGCATCATGGGGACAAACCGAAACACAGTGCCCGCATTGAATACACCCTTTCTCGAGCTTGCCCGGAATTTTTGGAAACCCGTTGTTTTTCTTAAAAAGAATGATCCGGGACGGACACACCTCGGCACAGATCCCGTCCCGCTTGCATTTTGATTCATCGACGATTAACAATTCCATATGGCGATACCTCCCGGGTTTTTTTTAACTGCCTTTCCGTAACCGAATATCGCTTCAGAATCAAGCGCTGGTGGATCAGCTTCGTCAATAGTAGATGGTATCCTAGTTCGATATTTCCAATACCTGCAAATGTCTATTCCCTTTCGGCCCTATTTCTTATGCAACATTGGGGTTCAGTCTTTCAAGCCGGTACTCTACACAGCATTGACATATCATTTCAAGTTTGGCATAGTCCCCGAAAAATAAAATCCTATCTTTTACACTTTGGTATAGTGCTCTACTTCGCATTGAGGATTGTGCAAATGTCCGCCACCCGCTGTCCCTGGCCAGGCGATGACTTGCTGATGACACGCTACCATGACGAGGAATGGGGCGTGCCGGTGCATGACGATAACCGCTGGATGGAATTCATTACTCTGGACGCCTTCCAAGCAGGCCTCTCCTGGCGCACGGTGCTGCACAAACGTGAAGCGTTCCGTAAGGTGTTCCACGGATTCGACCCGCAGCGCATCGTGCGCATGACCGAAGCGGAGCTGGACGCCGCCAGGCAGAATCCCGGCATCATCCGCAACCGGTTAAAAATTCAAGCCACGAAGAAAAATGCGGCTGCTTTGCTCACGGTAGCCAAGCAGCACGGCTCCTTCGACCAATTCATCTGGTCTTTCACCGACGGTAAGGTGGTGCACAACCGTTGGCGGTTGCCGGAGCAAATTCCGGCCACCAGTCCGCTTTCGGACCAGGTGAGCAAGGCGCTCAAGCAGGCCGGTTTTTCATTTGTGGGCACAACTATCTGTTACGCCCTGCTGCAGGCCGCCGGCGTGGTGAACGATCATCTGGTGAGTTGTTTTCGCTACAAGCCGCTTGGGGGGCCGGGTTGATGCCAAACCATACTGATTTTTGGAGGAGATATGGTCGAACATGATGAACAAGAAAAGCGAATCGCAAAAATTCTAGGCCGGCTCGATGTGCCGGTGAATCAAGCATCCGCATTGAACTATTTGGATTATCTGAAAGAACATATAAAACTTCCGTGTCGGCTTACCGGAATTGAAGATTTTCCTTGGGAGGAATACTATGTGATGGGTCCTGGAAGTAAAAAGGAGTATGAAAAGCTAAAAAAGAAACAACCATCTTATACGGATTTTTTCACCCTGATTCGCTTCGATAATGATCTTGATGACACTAATAGCATATGGGTCGAGGTTGAAAGGCTGACCGACAAAAGGAAATTCAAACTCCCCCTGGCTGATTTGGAAGCGACAGACAAAGATACCAAGAACTATCAGCTATTGGATGATTTTTCTGTTTGGTTCACGAATAACTAGAAAATTCATGTGTTGTTATGAAGCAAGTAAATCGGATGTTTTCAGATCGCATAACGGATGTTCCCCGCTCCTTTATCCGTGAGATCTTGAAGGTCGCGTTAGACCCTTCTGTCATTTCTTTCGCAGGCGGTTTGCCGAACCGGCAATTGTTTCCAATTGAAAGCCTCAAAGAGGCGACGTGCAAAGTTTTTGAGACCCAAGGCAGAGACGTTTTGCAATACGCCAACACAGAAGGGCATGTCGGACTCAGGGAATACATATCAGCACGTTATCATGAGAAGGCAAACCTGGTCGTTCCGGTAGACGACATTTTAATCACTAGCGGATCACAGCAAGGGCTCGATTTGCTCGGCAAGACCATGCTCAATGACAACGATGCGGTCATCATCGAAGAGCCCGGATATCTTGGGGCAATTCAAGCTTTTTCGCTTTACAGGCCCACGTTCTTTCCCGTTCCGGTTTGCCTTGAGGGAATGGACCCTGATGCATTGAAAGCGGTCTTGGCCAGCGCCCGTCCTAAAATAATGTATTCCGTGCCGAACTTCCAGAATCCAATGGGAATCTCCTATTCAGCGCACAACAGGGAGGCGCTGGCCATGGTGCTCGAGGGCACCGATACAATACTGATTGAAGACGACCCATACGGGGAACTAAGATTTTTCGGCAATGCGAAGCCTTCTTTCAAATCGCTTTTACCCAAGAATACGGTCTTGTTGGGATCTTTTTCCAAAAGCTTAGTGCCAGGACTAAGACTCGGGTGGATTGTCGCTCAATCAGAATTGATGCAGAAATTAATCATTGCAAAGCAAGCGACAGACCTTCACACGAGCCATTTTACGCAAAGCATCGTCCATCAATTTCTACTCGACAATAGTGCGGATGAACATATCAGAATGATCAGAGACGTATACGGCCATCAGTGCAAGGCGATGCAAAGCAGCATACACAAGTCCTTTCCTTTTGAAGTAGCCTGTACCAGGCCGGAAGGCGGCATGTTTTTATGGGCCGAGTTGCCTTTGGGTATTGCGGCAATCGATTTGTTCGAATCGGCGGTTCGAGACAAGGTTGTGTTTGTTCCGGGTGATCCCTTTTATGTTCGCGGCGAAAGACACAACACGCTGCGCCTGAATTTTTCTTGCTCTGACGAGCAGACCATCGAAACAGGAATCGCAAGGCTGGGTCGGGCTATTCGAAAACTAATGGAAGCAATGTAATTCATTTACTATATGTTTCGATGACCGCATCACAGATCCTGACCCATGATCCAATGCATTCCCTGTTTGACACCCACCTTGCTTTTCCCTATCATTTGCGTGTCGCGGCGTGAACCATTCATTGTCTGACAACCTATAAAAAGAGAAACCCCATGCAGATACCCGAATCCCTCAATCTCGAATACCTGGACGAACAGTACCAGCGATATAAAAATGATCCCCAATCCGTCGGCCGGGAGTGGCGTGTCTTTTTTTACGGTTTCGATATAGGGCAACAGATAGGGGCCCAGGGAACATCGGATGCGTCGACCACCGTCTCGGACACGTGTGTCGACCCCACCGACGGCCAGGTGGGCGAACTCATTCAGCGCTACCGCCATCTGGGACATTTGTTGGCCTGCATGGACCCTTTGAGCGAATGTCCCACCGAACATCCCCTGCTGACCTTGGCGGCATTCGGCCTGAATGCCGGTCACCTGGAACAGATATATGCCACACCTCAGTTTTCGTTCAAGACCCAAGCCTCATTAAAGCAGATCGTGCAGATTCTCAAAGCCACCTACTGCCGTTCGGTGGGGGTGGAGTACATGCACCTGCAGGACCCGGACGAACGCGAATGGCTGCAGGCGCGCATGGAACCGGTGGGCAACCAGCCAGCGCTGAAGCCGGACGAGCGGTATCGCATATTGGAAAAATTGACCGAGGCGGCCATGTTCGAACAGTTTTTGAACAAACGCTACCTGGCCGTCACGCGTTTCTCCTTGGAGGGGGGCGACGCCATCATTCCCATGTTGGCGTTTCTCATGCGGCGGTTGTTGCGCCTGGGCTGCCGGGAAGTTATCCTGGGCATGGCCCATCGCGGACGGCTCAACGTGCAGGCCAACATCTTGCACCGGCCGGTCGATGAGATCCTGGCCGAATTTGAAAACTGCTACGACAGCAGCCAGTTGGTGGGCGCCGGGGACGTTAAATATCACAACGGCTTTTTAGGCCAGGTCGACCTGGGTACAGATGGCGTCATTCAGGCCCTGCTGGTCAACAATCCCAGCCACCTGGAAGCCGTCGGTCCGGTGGTCCAGGGCATTTCCCGGGCACGCCAGTCGCAGCTCGGCGATCAGGGCTTCCGGAAAGTGGTGCCCCTGCTGCTGCATGGCGACGCGGCCTTTGCCGGCCAGGGCGTGGTGGCTGAGACCCTGAACATGAGCCAGCTTAAAGGCTATGCTACCGGCGGCACACTCCACGTGGTGATCAACAATCAGATCGGATACACCACCTTGCCGGACGACGCCCGCTCCACGCGGTATTCCACCGACCTGGCCAAGATGCTCATGGTGCCCATTTTCCACGTACATGGTGAGAATCCCGAAGCCCTGATCCACGTGATTCGCCTGGCCGCCGAATACCGCTACGCCTTTCACAAGGACGTGGTGGTGGATGTGGTGTGCTACCGCCGTTTCGGCCACAATGAAGGCGACGAACCTTACTTCACCCAGCCGCTGATGTACGACCGCATTCAAAACCGGCCCTCGCTGCACAAGCTTTATGCCGATGAATTGGCGGCGGCGGACGTTGTCACCGCCAAGACAGCCGCCGAGCTCGAGGGTGAAGCTACCCGGCGGCTGGAGGTGGCCTATGACGAAGTACGTTCGGGCGCCTGCCCGTTTCCCGAGGTGCGTTTTTTCAAGGCGTGGGAGCGGTTTACAGGCAAGTATTCCCACGAACCGGTGGATACGGCGGTGAGCCGGGAGCCGCTCATCGCCTTGGCCCGGCAGCTCAACCGCCTGCCCCAAGGCTTCGTTCCCCACTCCAAAATCAAGCTGTTGCTGCGCCGGCGGTTGGAGGCGCTGGAAAAGGGTGTCGGCATCGACTGGGCCAATGCCGAGGCATTGGCTTTTGCCAGCCTGCTGACCGACGGCGTTCCCATCCGTCTCAGCGGCCAGGACAGCGGTCGCGGCACCTTCAGCCAGCGCCACAGCATGCTCATTGACCGTAAAACGGGTGCGGCGCGCGTTCCCCTGCACCACCTGAAGGAAGCCAAGGCGCGCTTTGAGGTCTTTGACAGCCCCCTGTCCGAAGTGAGTGTCATGGGCTTTGACTATGGCTACGCCTTGGCCCAACCCTTGGGTCTGACCTTGTGGGAGGCTCAGTTCGGCGATTTTGCCAACAACGCCCAGGCCATCATCGACTTGTTCATCGCCAGCGCGGAGACCAAGTGGCGTCGCCTGTGCGGCCTGGTGCTGCTGCTGCCTCACGGCTGGGAAGGCCTGGGGCCGGAACACTCCAGCGCACGCCTGGAACGGTTTCTGCAACTTTGCGCCGACGACAATATGCAGGTGTGTGACTTGACTACCCCGGCCCAGTATTTTCACCTGCTGCGGCGTCAGATCAAGGTTCGGTATCGCAAGCCCCTGATCCTGATGACCCCCAAGAGCCTGCTGCGCCATCCCCGAGCGGTGTCGACCCTGGCCGAACTGAGCGAGGGTACGTTTCAGGCCGTACTGGACGACCCGGCCCAGCCTGAAAAGGCCACGCGGCTGCTTTTATGCAGCGGAAAGATTTATTACCAACTGCTGCAGCGCCGCGAAGAACTTCAGACCAGCCGTATCGCCATCATCCGCCTGGAGCAATACTACCCGTTTCCCCACAAGCAAATCGAAGCCGTGTTAAAGCGTTATGTCCAGGCGGAACAGTGGGTATGGGTGCAGGAGGCGCCGGAGAATATGGGTGGCTGGCAGTTTGTGCGGCCACACCTGGAAGCGGTCATCGGCCGGCCGGTGGCGCTCATCGGCCGCAAGGCGTCGGCAACGACGGCCACCGGATTTCCAAGTGTGTACCGGCTGGAACAGGCGGCCATCATCGATCAAGCGGTGGGACCGTATGATAAGAGCGGCGGCATTGCTAGTTGATGGATGGCCGGAACAACTGAACAAGGAGAACAGATG
>JABDRH010000055.1 GCA_013041835.1 Desulfatitalea sp.
ATGAAGTGTTCAACATGCTCAAAGCCGATGAAGTCATAGGGAGAGTCAGAAATCCGATGATGCGGACCTGCACAGAGGCTCCGCTTTTAGCATCATCAGAAATTCATCCGGAAATCATTGACACCACATAAAGGCTCTGGCATAGTCAATCTTCCAAAATAAATCTAATATTGAGTAGAAGTCAGATGAAGCGGATGATAATTGTGATGATGGTTGTGCTGATGGCAGCCAACGTTGGTTGGGCGAAAGCGCCGCCCGAGTTGGCCTACGACAATCTCGATTTTCTTCGTGGCGTGGAGACATTCCTGAACGGCATACCCACCACCTCTATTGAAGGACTTCGGCTCGGTTTGGCGTCTATCGGCGCAAAGCACTCGAACCAGGTCGTGGTTTTTGATAAGCTGATGGCCATCAAACCGCTGTTTCTCACAGGCAACACCAGCTCGGTTTATGCCGTCCCCTTTCTTGACCTCAAGAAGGATGGCCCGACGGTAGTCGAGACTCCAGCTGAGGCCGGCCCGGGAACGGTTAACGACGCCTATTTCCGCTTCGTGATCGACACGGGCGCACCCGGCCCCAATAAAGGCAAAGGCCGCAAGTATCTGATTCTTCGGTCGGATTATAAGTGTGACATCCCCGAAGGCTACTTCACCGGCATGTCAACCAGTTATGTGAACTGGGTCGCTTTGCGCGGATTCCTCGTCGACGGCAAGCCGGACGCAGCCGTCAAGATGTGGGAGGAGGGCCTTAAGATATATCCGTTTGCCAAGGCAGCCAATCCTCCCGCCAAGAAATTCTGGTCGATGTGCGTCTGTGATCCCCCGACCCGCTCCGTGCTCCAGACCGACCAGATCTACCCAAGCAAGCAGAGCCAGAGCGACAAACTGATCGTCAACGACGATGGGTCGATCGATCTCTATTACGGTCCGAAAGCGCTGGCCGTCAAAGAAGCTAACTGGATCCAGAAACCGTACCCGGGGAAAGGGTTGGTTTGTTGTTTTACGTCTCTACAACCCCACCGAGGCTTGGTATGACAAGGCCTGGCGACTGGGTGAGATTCAATGGATGAAATCGGAAAAGATGAATCAAGGAGGAATGAAATGAAATCAGGAAAAAGTTTTGGAATCATTTTGTGTCTGCTGCTTTTGGCTGCCACGCCGGTTGGGGCAGAGCAGGCTCTGCTTAAATCCGTGGCCCAAGGATGTAAGGCCGAACTCGAAAGCTACTGCAAAAAGGTAACCCCAGGAGATGGGCGTGTCCTGGCTTGTCTCTATGCTTATGGTGACAAGCTTTCCGGTCAGTGCGAGTATGCACTGTACGATGCCGCCATACAGTTGGAGCGGTTCGTGGCTTCACTTGCCTACGTGGCCAATGAGTGTGGCAATGACCTGGACCAGTATTGCAACGATGCCGGCATAGGACAAGGCCGCCTTTTAAAATGCCTGGAAAAGAACAATAAGAAAGTCAGCCAGCGATGCAAACAGGCATTGAAAGATGTGGGTGTGAAGCAGTAGCGATCAAAAGCAGTAAAAGGCCGCCCCCTGATATCACGGGCGTTGCCGGCGGATATACGGAAAGGACACTTGGTTCGCCGTGGTGGGCCACTCGGCATCATGGCGCAAAGACACCATCCACCATGCCGGCGCAGTGGCCTATTTGGATGTGAAATCCACGTGCGACGTTCTGGACCAGGCCTCTGATTTTGGGCTGAAAGGGACGGCCGTGTACCAGGACATCAAATTTCGGCTCGGGCAGGGCCAATTGTTCCTCGGCGGCAAACTGGTCTATCTGGAGACAGAATCGGCCTTTGATTTCGCCATCGGCGAGGACACCGAGATATCCGTAGGAGACACCTCTTCGCAAAATTTGGGTGTAGCCTTGGAAGCCAGTTTTGACAGGCGAGACAACACCTTTGCACCTAACGACGGCCAGCTATTTTCAATGGCGGCCTGGCGCCACGACGAAGAGATCGGCACTGACTCTGATTATTGGAACTTTGCTTTTAAGGGCTTGTCGTTTCACCTGTTATATCCGCACGTTTTACTGGGCCTGCGCCTGGAAATGTCCGCCGTTCTGAGCCTATCCTTGGATAGAATTGCGCGACATCTCGGCCATGTGTTACCAAGGCAAATCGGTTGGGGTGATGGAGGTTGAAGGTCGTTGGAATATCCTGCCACGCTGGGCGCTATTGGGTTTTGTGGGCATAGGTGCGGTGGGCGGCAGTGATCCGATCTTTGAAACCCAGGACAATATTATCGCCTGCGGTATCGGCAGTCGCTACCTGTTCATGCAGGATTAGCGCATGTGGCTGGGCGTGGATATCGTCCGTGGCCCCGAAGATTGGTATGGGTATGTCAATGTGGGCATGCCTGGTAGGCAGATGTTTTAAACACAAATTAAGGTTGGCCCTTGCCCCAGCATGCTTTATGGCAGGGTAATCGCATTTATAATTTTTCGAAGATAAACAAAGCGCTAACGGAAACAAAAACGGAGCAGAATTATAAACTCTTGAAATGATAAAAAAATCTAGACTTTTGTCTCAAAGTGTGCTACCTCTTGAAATTATTAACAATTTAAATAGGAGAATAAAAATGAAGAAAAATTTGCATAAAAAGGCTTTGATTTTTGCCGCTGTTGCCACAGCAGTTTTTGCAATTCTGTTAACGAATGCACAAGCTGAGGAGACAACACTTCCACCCAGCACAAATCCGGCCAATCATGCGATATTCCCTGCTAAAAAGCAGAGTCAGGAGCAGCAACTCAAAGACCAGTTGGCTGCTTATAACTGGGCCACCCAGCAGACTGGTTGGGATCCCCATAAAGCGTATGACAAGTTGGTGGAGCAAGGCTACGCAGCCGAACAAAAGGCTTCCCAGACCAAGGGCAGCGGGGGCAGAGGCGCGGTACGCGGTGCCTTGCTCGGTATGGCCATCGGTTCCCTCAGTGGCGAAGCCGGCAAAGGCGCCTCTGCCGGGGCCATAGCCGGCGGTGCAGCGGGTGGCATTCGTTCCCGCCAAGCCCAGCAGGAATCCAATGCAGCCAAACAGCAGGCTATAGATGCTTTCAAACGCCAGTTCGCCCAATGGGATAAGAATTACATGGCTGCCATGGAAGGTAAGGGATATACCGTGAAGTAAGAAAAAAGGAAGTGAATGGTGACGAGGCCTGTATGACCAGGGATTCTCCGTTTCCTCCCAGACCGACTGCGCGGGCATGGTCGTGGTGGACGCTTCTAACCAGACGTCGTAAAGCCTCTACATCGAGCTGATCCCTACGGCCGAAGGAGTGAATCACCTGTGCAAATTTCGAGTATCTGCCTTATCTTGTGCATCATCGGGCTTGATGACATAGCAGCCATCAAGCAAGCGATCTTTGAAAGGCGTCCCTCTATGCCCCTTGTGGGCAATAGGGGGGGTGTGAGAAAATAGAGGGCTTTTTTAAGTCTTACACGAAGACACAAAGGCACGAAGAAAAATATGTCTTTGACGCTCAAAAGAACGTGTCGCGTTTTCTTTTATTTAAACAAGGACAACCAGAATCTGATAGATGTGGCCATCGATGCCGATCTGTTTATTCACAGGTTGCCGCCATGGCTCAGTTAACAGGGCAACTCATGATTGCTGATCTGGATGATATTGAACCGGTTGTTCATTACCTGCAAGTGCCTATTTCCTTTCGGCCATCTTTTTTATGCAACATTGGGGGTCATTTCAGCCACAGGCTTGGCAGATAGGTTATCAAAGAGGGAAAAAAGGCGCAAAGCAGCAC
>JABDRH010000059.1 GCA_013041835.1 Desulfatitalea sp.
TGGGGGTTGATCCTTCCATCATCGATGGGCTCTCCCGGATCATAACCCAAAAGACGATACATATTGTCCGACAAGACAAACGCGCCGGTTTCGATATCCAATTTAAAATCACCAATTTTGGCGACGCGTTGGGCCTCGTTCAGACGGGCTTCGCTTTGTAGCAGCGCTTTTTGCGCCTGACGCTCCCGGGTCTGGTCCCGAAACACGAGAACCACCCCGATGATCTGTCCTTTATCGTCCCTGATGGGGGCGCCCGAGTCGGCGATGGGGATCTCTGTGCCATCCCTGCTGACAAGCAGCGTATCTTTGGCCATCCCGAGGACGTCCCCCTCCCGCAGCACTCTCGCCACCGGATCTTCCTGTTCACGGCGGTCATCTTCGTTGATGATCCGAAACACTTCCGGCATCGGTCGGCCGACCACGTCTTCCTCCGGCCAACCGGTCAATCGCGCGGCCAATGGATTGATGAATACGACCTTGCCGTCCACATCGGTTGCAATGACACCGTCGCCGATGCTTTTCAAGGTGGTGTGCAACCATTGGTGGCTCTCGATGAGCTTACGCTCCGATGCTTGTTTATAAAGCGCGATTTCGATCGCTGATTTCAAGTCCTTGTCGTCATAGGGCTTGACAATGTACCCGTAGGGTTCGGTGGCCTTGGCCCGATCGATGGTATCTTCATCGGCATAAGCCGTCAGGTAGATGATAGGCGTTTGATAGTCCCGGCGCAATTGCGCGGCGGTGTCGATGCCGTTCATCCCCGCGCCCAACTGGATATCCATCAGGACCAGATCCGGCGGCAGGCTCGCCGCCGCGGCAAGGGCCTTTTTACCGCTGGTGGCGATGGCCGAAACCGTGTAATTCATGCGAACAAGCTTGTTCTTCAGATCCTCGGCCACGATCCGATTGTCCTCAACAATCATGATGTTTGCGTTTCCCATCGCATTCATCCCTTATGTTCGGCAGTTAAAGGAAAACAAATCTGATAGGCCAGACCGTTGTCGCAACGGACGCTTAAGGTGCCATTGAGCTGGTCTTCCGAGAGTATGCGGACCAGTTGCAGCCCCAATCCTTCCGCGCCCACCGTGTTGGATGACGCGTCAAAGCCGATACCGTCATCCTGAACCGTGAGCCGGGCATTGTGATCGTCCGTTTTGCGCAATCCGATGTCGATGGTTCCGCTGCCGCGCCCGTTGAATGCGTGTTTCAAAGCGTTGGTGAACAGCTCGTTCACGATGAGCCCGCAGGCGATGACCGTATCGATATCCAGCGGCAGCGGTTCGATGTGAGTATGGACCGTAACGACAGGTTCAATACCGCTGTAAGCCTGTTTGATTTGTACGATCAATTCATTGAAATAGGAGCACAGATTCATGCTGGACAGATTGTCGGATTGGTACAGGTTCTCATGAACCAGGCTCATCACCCTGATCCTGTTGATGCTTTCAAGGAGCGGCTGCCGCGACGCCTCATTTTCCATGTCGCTGATCTGGAGGCTGATCATGCTGTTGATCATTTGCATGTTGTTTTTCACGCGATGGTGAATCTCTTTGAGCAGGACTTCCTTGTCTTTCAGGGACAGGGCCAACGCTTTTTGCGCCTGCTCGCGCTCGCGCACCTCGTCTTGAAGCTTCTGATTCGACTGCTGAAGGTGTTTGTTCTGATCGACCAGCTTATTGACCATGGGCGCGGTGATGTGCCGGAACAGCGTGGCGCCGATGACGATCAGCACCACCATGACCCCGATGATGATCAAGGCGGCGCGCACAAAGGGCGCCCGTACTTCCGACAGATCGATCTTGGCCACGATGCCCAGATCGAGTTCCTTGACCGGCTCGTGGGCGGCCAACACCGTCTCACCGCGATAATCGAGGCCGATGATCACCCCGGATTGCCCTGAAAGCGCCAATTTCATCGGTTCGGCCAAGCCGTCCTGCCAACTGACCGGGGCCGGATGATCGAGATCACCATGCCGGTGCTGCAGCAGAAAAATGATGTCGTCGTCTTGCCGGTGGGCCAAGGTGAACTCCCCGGTACCGCCCATCCCTTTGAATTCGCTTTGCGCAGCCTTGATTTGAGACAAGGTGGCCTCCCGCGGCCCTTCGGGGTAGGCGATGGCGTAAACACTATCGAAACGCGCGACGGCTTCGATCAGGCGCGCCTGACTCCGGGCAGCCTCCGCGAGCCGCTTCTCGGCCTGGGCCAATGCCGTGCGGTACAGTATCCACATGGAGGTGCCGGTCACGATGGTGCAGATCACAACCATGATCATGATTAAGATGATGAGCCTGTTGCGTTCATTCATGGCATTCATCGTCAAGGGTGCGCGAAAAAGACCAAACGTGTGTCGAATCGGCGATCTGGAACCAAATACCGGTATGATGCATCCAGTGGCGGTGCAAAATGACAAGGAAGGCGAAATGCGTCGAAGGGGTCGCAACAGATGCAAAGGCAAAGCCGCTGAATATCAGGTGAATAGATAAAATCCTAAGATAAATCAGAAATAATAGCAATATGCAGATTCAGCCGCTCATTGGACCAGTGATAATGAATCACTGTTTTATCACTATCCTTTCATTGCTAAGTCGTTGGCCCGGATTGCCGATAAGTGTATGAGAACAAAGAGCATTATTTATCATTCGGAGGGTGGCGCAACCAATAGGGAACACAGGCAGGCGCATGAAAAACAGTATCATTTGCAAGCATCCCGGTGATATCTTTGCCAGGAGCCGCGTGGACAAGGACACCGAACTTTTGCCATCGGCCTGCCTCTGTTCCGCGGCAAAGCCACCGCTGCATCGGAAACCCCGGAAAACCCGCATGACATGGGCGCAGTCTCGGCCGGCGCCTTGTAGGAGCCCGGCTTCATGACAAGGTCCTATTCACATACCCTGCTGCTGGTGGACGATGAGCCGTCGATCCTCAACTCGCTCAAGCGTTTATTCCGCCGCCAGGGCTTTGATATCCTCAGCGCGGAAAGCGGCCAAGCGGCCCTTGAAATCCTCGACCGCGATCCGGAGGCGGTATCGTTGATCATCAGCGACCAGCGCATGCCGGGCATGAGCGGTTCCGAATTTCTGGAGCAAGCCGCCCGGTTGGCGCCCGAGGCCATGCGCTTCACCCTCACCGGTCATGCCGATATCAATGCTGTCATCGACGCCGTGAACAAGGGCAAGATCCACCGCTACATGACCAAGCCGTGGAAAGATCAGGAGATCCTCGACCAGGTGAACGCGGCCTTGGATCAGGTGGAGTTGCGGCTGGAGAACCAGCGTTTAAAGGAACTGACCCAACGTCAGAACCAGGAGCTGAGCGATCTGAACAAGGACCTGGAAAAAAAAGTCAATGAGCGCACCTGGGCCCTGCAGATTCAGATGAAACAGCTTAAATCGGTCAATCGTAGCCTGAACCAGGGACTCATGGAGACGGTGCGGCTGCTGTTGGCGCTGGCCTCTTCCAGCAATCCACGCCTGGGCACATACATGACCGAGACGGCCCAACTGGCCCGGACACTGGCCAAGGCGGCCGGAATGGACGACGCCGGCCAGGATCTGGTGGAGATGGCGGGCCTGGTGCACGACATCGGCTTGTTGGGCATGCCCGAGAGCATCATCGAAAAAGATACGCGCATGATGACGAATGAAGAGCTGGAGACGTATCGCCGTCATCCATTGATCGCCGCCGTCTCGCTTTCAGCCGTCGAGCGGTTGCAGCCGGTGGCTGATCTGGTGCGGGCGCACCATGAATATGTGGACGGCAGTGGATTTCCCGACCGGCTGACCGGTGACCAGATCCCCCTGGGCGCCCGCATCCTGGCGGTGGCCGCCGGTTTCCAGACCATCGTGCACCTATGGCCCGAGAACATCCAGCGTTTGCTCGCCAATGCCCGGCGCTACCTGGACGCGACCACGGTCAAGACCATGGATATCAGCGATCCTGACCTGCGCGAGGTGGTGGCCGAAAGAATCGTCTCCCTGGGCGCGGGCACGCGCTACGACCTGGGGGTGATGCGCCTGCTCATGCGGCAGACGGCCCATCTGCGAGCCAGCCAGGACGTGATAAACCTGCCGGTGCAAGCGCTGAAGGAGGGCATGGTGCTCATGCAGGATCTGCGGCTTGGCGACGGACGCCTGCTGCTGGGCAAAGGCAGTGTGCTCAACGCCCGGTCGATACAGAGCCTGCAGGGCATCGGCGACCGCGACATGATCGGCGGCACCATCGAAATCGCGGCACCGAACCTGTCCGATACACCGGTGGGGGAAAACCGATCATGAACCGCAGCCAGATGCAGGCCAAGCTTCAAGCGGTCAACAACCTGCCGACCCTTCCGGTGATCGCCATGGAGGTGAACCGGCTGTTGATGGATGCCGAATCGCCCATCGATGAACTGCTCGTCCTGCTGGAGCGGGACCCCACGCTGGTGATGAGAATTCTGCGGCTGGTCAACTCCTCGTTTTACGGATTCAAGAGCAAAGTCAACAACCTGCGCCACGCGGTGACCCTGCTGGGCTACAATACCGTACGCAATGCCGTGGTGACGGTGGCGGTCATGGACACGCTCTCCCTGCAAAAGAGCATTCCCGGTTTTAACATCGATACCTTTTGGACCCATGCCATCGAGACCGCCGTGACGAGCCGTTATCTGGCCCAGCAAACCGGTTTGGTATCAGCGGATGATGCCTTTATCGCCGGCCTGCTGCACGATATCGGCAAAGTGCTGCTGGCCAATTTCTTCCCAGACACACTGGTCCGGTTGCTGGACAACATTCAAAACAACGGACAGACGTTCCACTCAGCCGAACGGAGTCTGAATCTTTGGCCCCACAGTCATATGGGCGGTTTTCTGGCCCAGCGATGGGCTTTGCCCGAAGAGCTGGTGCTGACCATCAAGCATCACCATGCCGAAGCGTCAAATCCCAACATAACGAACATGACCACCATCATCGATGTGGCCAACCGGCTCGCACACATGATGAGCTGCCATGAGGGATACCATTTGGACGTGGATCTCGATCAGCCCGCGGTCACCACGATCATGACCAAAGCCCTGGATAGCGATGGAAAATGGTATGCTGAAGTCAAACAGGCCACGCAGGAGGCCTGCAACTTTTTCAACAAAGGACAGGCCCATGACTGACGCGGATCACACCGTTTTGTGCGTGGATGACGAGATCAATATCTTAAATGCGTTAAAACGCCTGTTGCGGCGGGAACCTTACCGCTTGCTGACGAGCACCAGCGGCGAGGAGGCCCTCGACCTTTTGGCCGGTAACAACGTGCAGGTCGTTATTTCCGACCAACGCATGCCCAAAATGAGCGGCATCGATTTTCTGCGCAAGGTCAAAGAGCTCTACCCCCGCGTCATCCGCGTGATTCTGACCGGCTATACCGAAGTGGACACCATTACTCAGTCCATCAACGAGGGGCATATCTACAAATTTTTCCTCAAACCGTGGAATGACCAGCATCTGACCCTGGAAATCCGGCAGGCCATCGAGCAGTACCAGCTCGTGGAAGACAACCAGCGCCTGTACGACATGACGGTGGAACAGAATGAAGAGCTGCGCCGGATCAATGAAAACCTGGAACAAATCGTGTCCGAGCGGACCGAGTCCCTTGAGCGGCAGAACCGGGTGTTGCAGCTTTCCCACGCCATCTTGGGGGATTTGCCGGTGCCCATCATCGGCATCAGCGCCGAGGGGATCGTCGTGTTGGTCAATAACGCCGTGCACGATCACTTCGGCGACAAACGCCTTTTCGCCCCTGGCGAATCCATCACCAAAGTGATCGGCAATTTGGACGATCAGCGGCTTGCGCAGATGATTTACTCGGGCCAACGGCAGGAGTTTACAGCCGAAAGCATCAATGGTGCATTCGTCCCCCTGGTGCTGTGGCCGCTGTCCGGTCAATACGCCGGCAGCGGCGCCATATTGACGACCTTATCGTCCTGTTGCCCGAAATCGCTGGCCCCGAAATCCAAGACATCATCCCCGGAGATGACCTTAGCTAAGGATTAGCATTATGACACGACACGCTGTATTACTGGTCGACGATGAAAAAAATGTCCTCAATGCCCTGGAGCGCAGCCTGCGCAAGCTGCCCATTACCCTGATGACCGCCACCAGCGGGGCGGAGGGGCTAAAACTGCTTTCGGCCCGGGAGGTGAGCCTGGTGGTCAGCGACTACCGCATGCCCAACATGGACGGTATCACCTTTCTCAAACAAGTCAATGAACGCCACCCGCATACGTTGACTATCATGCTGACCGGCCAGGCTGAAATGTCCGTGGCCATGCAGGCGATCAATGAAGCCGGCGTTTACAAATTCATTCTCAAACCATGGAATGACGAGGACCTGCGCATCACCCTGGTGCGCGCCTTGGAGTCCATCGATCTGGCCGACGAACGCGATCGCCTGCTTCGCAAGGTGCAACGCCGGGATACGATCCTGGGCGAATTGGAACGCAAATATCCCGGCATCACGAAGCTGGACCGGGATGAAGAAGGATATTTGCGGCTGGAAGGATGAATCGATCCGCATCCGGAGAAGTTACCGACCTATGGAAAAAAAGAGCAGCATCCTGCTGGTGGAGGACAATCCGCCCAGTCTCGAACTGATGAAAAAGCATCTTGAAGCCGATGGCCATCAGGTGTTCACGGCCGTCCACGGCCGCGCGGCCATGGCCATTTTGAACACCACGCCCGTGCCGCTGGTCGTCACCGATTGGCTGATGCCCGAAATGGACGGCCTTGACTTGTGCCGCCACATCCGGCAGGCGGCTTTTGAGAGCTATGTTTACATCATCATGGTCACCTCCAGGACCAGAAAGCAGGATCTGGTCGCCGTCTTCGAGGCCGGCGCCGACGACTATATTCCCAAGCCCGTCGATCCCGAAGAGCTCAAGGCCCGGGTGCAGACCGGCCTGCGGCTCATTGCCTTGGAGCGGCGGTACCAGGAAACACTCGGACAGATGATGCAAGGCCGCAGCCGGCTGGAAATCGTATTTGACGCCATCCAGGAGGAGATCATTGTCATCGATGCCAATGGGAAGGTCATTTCGGTCAACGGGGCTTTTTTACGCCGCACCGGATTGAAAAGAAAAACCGCTATCGGATATGACTATCCTGCCTTTTTGGACACTCAACTCGTACCGGTGGTCAAGCGCGCGTTCGAGGAAGGCCAACGACAAGATTATTTACTAAAGCTGTGCTCCGGAGACGGCGCGGACGACGAACGCCAAGTGACCGCCGTGCCCATCCAGGATGACCACCGGCAAACCAGCATCGTGGTCGTTGTCATGAAGGATGTGACCGAAGACCGCCGTCACGCCAAACAGATCCAGAGCTTGAACAAGCGCTTGATTCAAACCGCGGTGCAGCTCGAAGTCAAAAACAAGAAGCTGGAAACAACGCTGCACCAGTTGGAAGAAACCCAAGTGCAAATGCTCCAGGCTGAGAAGATGGCCTCCATCGGTCAACTGGCCGCCGGCGTGGCCCATGAGATCAACAACCCCACCGGCTTTGTGAGCAGCAA
>JABDRH010000063.1 GCA_013041835.1 Desulfatitalea sp.
GGCTTATCGACCGGATCAGGCCGGCGACCGGGAACCCCCGCGGCTTGGGAATGGGGTCTCTCACCTGGATTGATTTTCACCTTGAACCTCCCTGGCATATGCAACGGTGATGATTGGGTCTGCACCCATTTACCTGTTCACCAATTACACATTAGCAAATACCATGCTCAATAATTGATAGACTCTCGCGCAAACGTGAACAATACCATTAATCCTGCAATCCGGGCGCCTCGGCGCTTTTGGAAAGGGTGGACATTTGCCTGTTCAACGACTGCAGAATTTGCCCACCGGTGGCAATTCCTGCCTCAATCCCTTACAGATGGACTTCCATGCCCTCCCGGGCAAAAAAGATCTCAATGCCGTCGCTACTGGTGCCGGTGCCGGTGCCGGTGCCGTATTGTCGAGCCAGCGCATCGAGCTGTTCGTCCGTTCTTTGGATATCGTGATGAAACATGGCCAGCCGCTTGACGTTATTTCGCCGCGCCACGGCGATAGCGTGCTCCATGGGTGAATGCCCCCAGCCCACGCGTGCGCTGCGGTACTCCTGTTCCGTGTACTGAGTGTCGAAAACAAGCAAATCAGCACCGCTGACGAAACGCTCGATGCGTTGGTTCTCCTCGGCGGCGGCCTTCTCCGCCTGTTCCACAACATCGGCATCATAATTCGGATCATTGGGGTCACCGTCAAACACGTTGAGAAATGGTTCAGTATCGTAGGCCGTGCAAAAAACCTTGCCTTGATATTCAAAGCGGTATCCCAGGCAGAGCAACGGGTGGTTTAAATATTTGGTCTGCAAAGACAATCCCCGCCCCATGTCATACGCTCCCTCTTTTAGATTTTCATATGCCACGTGAGCCGACAATTCTTCATGGCGTACGGGAAAGTAGCGGTAGGTCCACTGCCCGCTGAGCACCTCTTTAAGAGGCTCATCTTCATAGGTCACTGGACCGTATATGGTGAAACGGGCATCCGGCAGATAAATGGGCGCAAAGAAGGGAAAGCCCATGATGTGATCCCAGTGGGTATGGGTCAGAAAGATTTCCGCCTGAATGGGTTCGCCGCTGTTGTGTTGCGCCATCATTTGATTGCCCAGCTCCCGTATGCCGGAGCCGGCATCGATGATGATATGACGTTTGGACTCGTCCAGGTGCAATTCTATACAAGCGGTGTTGCCGCCGTAACGCGTGGTCAAGGGACCCGGACAGGGGATAGAGCCCCTGACGCCCCAGAATTTGATACGCATGATTTATCCTTTGCCATTGCTCTTTAAAAAAACTCTGGCGTTCTCGATCTGTTCCTGTATCCCGAATTTCATTTCATCCATGGCGCCTACGTCGATTCCAAGGCGTTTGATCAAGGTTTGAAGCAGCAGATCGTCACTATAGGTATCCCCTGCGCCACCGATTTGATAGCGTAGGGCCATCTGGTTGGCCAAGCTCACACACTCCACCAGCATGCCGAGGTCGATGGCCGCCGCAGGTTGATGATGTTGGGTGATGCTTTGTCGCATATCCGGCTTCAATTTCCACTTGGCGCAGATAAGATACCCCACATGACAGTGATCGAAACCGACATGGATGCGCTCGGCCGCATCCAGGGAGATCCCCTGCTCGGCCGCATTGATGACGGCTGCATCGTAGCGTTCCGGAAAGCAGGCCATCATGGGAAGCTTTCCTAGATCGTGCAAGAGGCCGGCGACGAAAAACTCCTCCAGCTCCGCTTTGGGCACGTGTTTGAGAGCCGCCAGGGCCTTGGCCGTGGCGCCGACGCACAGGCAATGCGCCCAGTAGTCATCCATTGAAAAGGCACCCGCGGTGCGGCTCCCTTTAAACGTGGCTAAAACCGAGGTGGCCAGAACCAGATTCTTGACCGTATTGACGCCCAGCATGATGATGGCCCGTGTCAGGGAGGTCACACGGTGGGGTAGGCTGTAATAGGCTGAATTGATCAGTTTGAGCACTTGGCCGGTGAGCACCGGGTCCAAGGAGATGACGCGGTTCAGGTCATTGGCCGACGAGGTCGGCTGATTGCATATCTCCAGCACTTTGGTGACCGTGGTGGAAAGGCTGGGCATTCTGGAAATATACTTTTGGATCCCTATTAATCGGTTTTCAGAAGTCATGGCGCC
Source organism: Desulfatitalea sp. (assembly GCA_013041835.1). GTDB lineage: Bacteria > Desulfobacterota > Desulfobacteria > Desulfobacterales > Desulfosarcinaceae > Desulfatitalea. The sequence goes on from JABDRH010000063.1 coordinate 2,129, forward strand.
ACCATTCACAGGTATCAAAACCCATAGGATGCCGCCAAAAACAAGGCACCGTTCTGGATCGTCGCATCTTGAATCACCGTACTATCGGCGATGACCTGGGCCTGACCGCTGCCATACCCGTAGGAAAATCCCAAAGTCACGCTCGAGTGGCCGTGGTAGAGGGAAATGCCCCCGTTCATGCCATAGATATCTATATGTTCAGGCTGATTGGTCAAGTTGGGATTCAGGTCAGGTGTGTTGGCCCGGTCCGTATAGATGCCAATCCTGAGCGCCAGATTGTCCCAGATGTAGTATTCCGCACCCACGGACAGATTCCAAACGGTTTCTTTGTCCTCAATGGGTGCATTATAGGCAATATCAGTCGAAAACAGCAAACGCGGACTGACAAACCAGGCCATGCCAAAGGTCGTTTGTACGGGGGCATCCATCCCTTGGTGATAGTCCGATGTGACCAAATCCACCCGGTTGGTATCGGCAAACACTGACGATGTGGTGTCGCGCAGGATGGTCTGCTCTCGTCGTTCTTTGGCGAATACGTGGGTCTGGGACACGGTCAACCCCAGGGCGATAGGCTGCACCGGCTCCCATATCAACCCCAGAATCGGACGAATGCCCCAATCTTCCTGGTTGTCGTAGTAGTTGACCCACAAGTGCTCCCCTTCGTTGAATTGCAGCAATTGGTTCCGGATTACCTGCTTGTGCCGGTAGTGGACATACACTGTGGTGCCAAGAGACACGTTCTGACCAAAACGCAGCGCATAGGAAGGTCCGAACAGGTATGTGTTGTCCGTATCGTCGATGTTAATCACATATTGGCCCACATAATTGGCACCCAGGCTGGATGTGATATTGGTAAAAACCTGATCCTGGCGGCGCCGGGTCGAATCCGGCACGGCATAAGAAATTCCCAACCAGCCGGGGCCCGCCTTTTTGACGACGCCGAAAAAATTGGGCAGCAGACTAGACGAGGTCTGCTGCCAGTCGAACTGCTTGCCATCGGTGCCGGTGAGCGTGTTTTTATACACTTTCAGCGAACGCTGATAGGTGTTGGCGCTGGCCGATATACTCATGGACGGCGCCATGGCGATTCCGGCCGGGTTATAGTAACAGCCGGCCGTGTCATCGGACAGCGCCGTGTAAGCTCCGGCCAGTCCACCGGCCCGGCCGCCGATAAACATGTTGCGGTAGTGGTGCTCATCCGCCGTCACCTGACACGGGCAATACATCAGTGCTAGCAGGCAGACGCAGGCAAGTCTAGCGGGAAAGGACCATTTCATGAAATCGCTCCTTGTTTCGCTGCCCTGTTTCGGCGTGCAATCCGTTGGTCGACAAAACCTGCTGCAAACACGCCAGACGATGCAAAGTATCGGGATGATCCCGGTCCTGCGCTTTAAGTGTTGCTTCGAAAGGCCCCATCTGTTCGAGAAAGCGTTTTAATGCCGTGGGATCATAACCGGTGGTGGCTGTCAACAGGGCGCCCACGCGATCGGCCGATAATTCATCGGCTACGCGGTAGCCGCGATGAAAAAGGATGTCGGCGGCTTGATTCAGGCTGCTCTCCAAAGAGCCGCGCACACCGCCGGTGGCACCGCCGATCAATTCAGCGAAACCGGATAGAACGGAATCACCCGTCGCCTTGATGTGCAGTTCCCGGATCATATGACGCTCCAACACATGCGCGATTTCATGCGCGAGTACCGCGGCCAGTTGCGCCTCGTCATGCATGTTCGCCAACGCCCCGCGGGTAATGAAAATGTAACCTCCGGGTGTGGCGAAGGCATTGATGGTTTCCGTATCGAGGATGGCAAACGAGAAGGTCAGCTCCTGCCGGCCAGTAAAAAGCGTCAGGGCATGGCCCACCAGATTGACATAATGATTGACCTTGGCATTTTGCCACAGGGGATAGTTGCCCAGGATACGAGCTGCCAGGTTGTGGCCGAAACGCTTTTCCGCGTCGATATCGGCCTGTGTATAGGCTTTTTGCCCAATACTTGAGATGCGCACCCGCATACGTTCCGCATGGCCTGGAGCAGGTACCGCCGCACACAGGCAAACGACGATGGGGATGATGGCACCAAGCCGAAAAAAAATGATGCGCATCTCAAGGCCGTCCTTGCTTTAAAAATTCCATAGCCTGTTCGTCCGTTACCCGCCAACCTGCAATGGTTTCCAGGCTGTTGAAATCCAGCTCGAAATCCCGGGCGAAATCCGTCGACTTGTCCCGCAAGCCACGAGCTGCGGCAGTAGCGGCAAATGCCGAAGGACGCCGTCGAGCACGCTGTTCCAATAACTCGATGGCTTGGTTGCGCGCCTCGCCGGACGCCTCATCGGTAGGCGTGACGGACAGCATCAAGGCCAGCATCCAGCCCTGCAGTTGGGAACCTTGCACCTCGGCCCAACCATCTTTTAATCTCAGCACCTGCACCGTATGTCCCTGGGTCAGCGCGCCGATCCTTTCAGCGCTAAATGAAGGCGCCGCCCAGACAGGTGCGGATTGGCAGTGGATATAGCGCACCTGATCTCCGGCCCATGCCGCGGTGCAGGTCGTCAAGATCATCAACAGGATACCGATTTTCACCACAAGTCCCTCCATAGTCAATGTTATCCTCCCGGACCGAAAACAGCACTTGGCGATGACGGAAACGAAAACAACATCAGGGACATCAGAATCAGAAGGAGAGCATGTCAGCCGTTATTTACGCTCAAATACACATTCACCCTTCCAGTCGGGCCCGGGCGGATGACGGTCATACCTATTACATCGGTCAATAAATAAATGACTTAAGCCGTCATCTGGTTTGAGTTGCAGCACCTCCCTGTATAGATCAGCCGCCTCGGCAAAACGGTGTTTCATATATAGGGCATATGCCGCATCACTCTTGCGAGCCACCGCCAATAATCGGTCTTCGCAGTGAGAGGCGAGCTCCATGGCTTCATAGATTCGCACGCACCTGGATTTGCCTTTCACCTGCACATAGTCTACAGCGCGGCAGCAGATACGCGACTTGACCGCTTCGTAAGTATCCTTGGAAACCAGCACCGGGCATTGGTACACTTTGGTCAACGATTCCAGTCGGGAGGTAAAATTCACACCGTCCCCGATCACGGTATAGTCAAGTTTTTTACTCGAGCCGATGTTGCCCAGGATCACCTCATCCGTGTGCACACCGATGCCCATGGACAGGCGCGGCAGTCCGTCGGTTGAAAACTCATGATTCAACTGGGAGAGCATGTGTTGCATTTGCACAGCGCACGCCACGGCATGAAACGCATGATCCTCATCGTCGATGGGGGCGCCCCAAAATGCCAGGATGGCATCGCCGATAAACTTATCCAGGGTGCCGTAATGGGCGAATATCACTTCCACCATCATAGCAAGATAGCGATTGAGCAGATTGACCGACTGCTCCACGCTTAGCTGTTCGACAATTGTGGTAAACTGACGAATATCGGAGAATTGAAGGGTTAGCGTGCGACGACGACCGACTTCGGCGCTTAAAAAATCTTCCTTATGCTGGTCCAATACCGTGGTCAGCACGTTCGGCGCCACGTATTGCCCCAAAATATTGCGAATTTTTCGTTTCTCCCGACTCGTTGAAAAATTGAGCCATGTCATGGCGGACAAGTATACAGCAGAAACCGCAATCACGGCCGGGATCGCACTGACGATCCATCCCAGGGGGTATACCGCCAGGTCAACCGCACAAAGCAATACAACGACACTGAACCAACAAATGATTTGGGAACGTGTTCGACCGCAACTGAAAATTACGATACTGGTAAAAAAAACGGCAACGCCCAGCAAACCAAGATCCACCCACCGAGGTGACGGCCGGCGCATATCGCCGTCCATGATATTTGCGCACACGGCTGCATGCAAAAGAACACCGGGCGTCAGCCGGTTCAAGCTGGTGCTCTTTAGATCCTCGACCCCTGCCGCGCTGGCGCCTATAAAAACGACCTTATCCCTGAACACTTCGGGATGTACCGGCAGCGTATCCACCCTACCCTGCTTTAAGCGCATCAGACTTAAATATAGACCGCTGAGTGAATAGGCCGTATACCGACCGTAAGGGCTGACCCAGTAGGTTTGGTCGCCGGCCAGGGGAATGGTGCGTTGATAAGCAACCGTCTCAAAGTCCAACGCATCCCCGGTCAAACGCAACACCGCATCTTCTTGGATATAAAGCAATGCTGCCAAGGACAACGCCGGCCACAGTCGGCTTTGGGAACGGAACAGCGGTTCGGCCCGACGATAAACGCCATCTACATCCGGCACAAAGGACGCCATTCCGATACCTGTGGCTGCAAGCGCCAAAGGTTGCGTCGGCCAATAGACGACCGGATGATCGGGCCGGCGCCAGCCATCAAGCGCAATGACTATCTTTTCTTTTTTATATTTATTTAGAAATGTTACATTATTTTTTGTTGAGTAATACTTTAGACTTTCATCAGCCTCTCGTACCGCTTGTGCCGCATAGATAACATTGTCTGCCGACCGGCTGGCGGCTGCCAACCGCCTATCGTGTTCATTTTCTCCTTCCTGTCCGGCCGTTGAAGATTCGACAAACAAAATATCGAACACGACGGCGCTTGCACCACCGATCTTAAAATAGTCCAACAAATCGGCAAAAACCTCCCTTGGCCAGGGCCACCTGCCCATCAAAGGCGCCATGGCCGCCAAAGATGCCTCATCGATCAACACGAGGGCCAATTCATCTGGCATGGCGCGTTGTTGACGCCAGAACCGCACCTTCAAGTCATAAAAGTCCATCTGCAAAGGAAACAGTATGCCGGTATGTCCCAGAAGCACCATGACGCCGAACACCGCAGTGGCCACCACAAAAACCTTTTTTGGCATTGGTTGGCGTTGCGTCATTTGTTGATGTGCTTTTTCCGGCATTGAAGAATGCAATACCGATGCCCTCCCCTGACATTTGATAGTTCTGTCGAGGACGAGAAGCAAAAAATATGCCGCGCCAAAACTGCCCTTATTCCGAAAGCGAAAGTATTTATTTCCTGGGCCCTCGGACATTTTAACGGGATTTGTGACCGTTGCGAGGTCAACAGATTCACTGATGATCCAACTTTGAAGGAGGGCAATTCGCATGCATCAAGCATGCGGTGGGGGGGTGTGACATTATAAGAACGTATGCGGATAAAAAAAATGACGACATACGAAAAAGGCGTGAAACGATTTAACCGTTGTTGATCTTTTCACGCAGCTTGCCGGAGCATTTAAACGTGACCACCCTGCGTTGCGCCAGGATCAAATCATTGCCCGTGGCCGGATTTCGCCCCCGGCGTTCGCGTTTTTTTTTCACACAGAATTTACCGAACCCGCTGATGAGCACATCTTCACCATCTTCCAGTGTCCGCTTGATGATCTCGATCAATCCTTCGACAACTTCGGTGCTCTTGTTTTTGGGAAAGGGCAACTCCTCATGAATGATATCAACAATCTGGGCCTTGGTCAGGGTCATGATCCGTGTGCTCCTTATATAAATAGAGGGTTCCAGCGGCTTTCACCAGCAATTTCAACTATCTAACGCGCCAACCCGATTTTGTCAAGAAAATAGGCGCGTTACCTGACAAAAAGTTGTACGCATCACTTTTTGGACGAAATCAAAAAGGCCCTAAATAGATAGTCGTCAATAACATCGACGTTTATCTGAGAAAATCAATCAGGCTGGGGCGGACGATCTGGGCAGCGGTTGCCAGGGTGCTTTCATAGGCGGTTTGTTGGACTTTCAGATCGATGGCGGCTTCGACCACGTCGGTGTCTTCGGTGCGTGACAACAGGTCCTGCACGTTGACCTTGAATTTCTTGTTGTGGTTTTCGGTGGCGTCGAGACGTTGGTGTTTTCCGGCGTTGACGGCCCGGGTGGTGTTCAGTGTCTGAACGGCTTGATCGAGCACCGGGAGTTGGGCGGTGATGCCGGCGGCGTTGTCGGCCCGTAATTCGGTTTCCAGATCATCCAGCACATCGAAGATATTGTTGCCACCGGTAATGAAGATCTGGTCGCCTTCGGCTTCGAGACTCAACTGCAGGCCGTCTCCGATCATATAGTCTTTGGTGCCGGTGGTGGGCGGATTGCCAAAGTTATAAACGCCTGCGGCATCAAAAGGGGCGGTATCGGTGCGCAGACCGTTGAAAATATAATTGCCGTTGCTTTTGGAATTGGCCAGTTGCAGCACCTGCTGGCGAATCACCACCACCTGGTCGGCCATCATGTCGCGCATGTCCGGGTGCAGGTCGGCGGCAATGCCTTTGGCCTCGGAGATCAGATCGGTGACACCGTCTAAAATGTCTTCGACTTTATCGATGTGCAGTTTGCCATCGGTGATGTTGTCATTGTACTGTTCCAGGCTGGCAATGGTGGTGCGATAGTCCAACGCCTCGCCCATACCGATGGGATCGTCCGAGGGGCGGTTGATGCGCTTGCCGCTGGCAATGCGCTCCTGGATATCGAGCAGGGATTCGGTGTGCTTGAACAGGTAGGCCTGAATGTTGTTGGCCATCATGGCGTTGCTGACTCTCATGGGTTCCTCCTCGCTACAATATCCCTTACTGGGCCATGCCGATGACCGTGGCCATCATTTCATCGGTGGTGGTGATCAATCTGGCCGCGGCGTTGTATGCATGC
>JABDRH010000080.1 GCA_013041835.1 Desulfatitalea sp.
GCATGAGAAAGACTCATAGGTTCAAAATCTTTGAGAGTCAGCGCTTTCACATCGTGACAGATTTCACTATAAACAAACCTGGTGCTTGTACCGCTGTTCAAGTCCTTCATCATGACCCCAATGGCCACGGGGGCATTGTCGACGACTACAAAAGCTTCAAACAGTTTCTTCTTCCAGAGCCTGCCAACCATATCGTAAAATTCCCTATGAAGAGGCAGGTAGCTCTCACAGTCAATATAACTGATAATCTTTGAGTAGTAGTAATTTGGATCCGGTATGCTTTCTATTTTAAATACCATCTTCTCCTTAAACAGTGATTTTTCCAAAAGCTTGTGCGTGGCCTGTATGTAATTTATATCTAAATCCGCAAAGGTGTAATCGGTGTTTAAAAAACTGCCATAGATGTCCTGGTATTTAATCTCTCGTATTCTTCTCATTGCGGGCACATAAACCCACTGGACCATTCCCCTGGTGTCATTGGGCTTCCAGATCAGATATGCCGTTCCTTTTATACTATCCGGCTTCATTAATACCATAAGGCTCCGCTTGCCATCCGGAAAAGTCTTTTGCGCCTGGCGAGCCACCCACTCGGTAGTTGAACCGTTTTTATTTTTTATCTCTACCACGATCTTTCTGGATCCTTCGAGCGTACTGTCCAGGGCAACCTTCGATTTTTCCAAAATTGATTGCGCATCCATTTCCTCCGCACTGGCGGAAGAAACGCCAAGAGTCAATAGTATAAGACAAAAAGCAGACACAAATCTGATCATAACAGCTCTCCTTTCAAAGACATTTTTCTTTTGATTCACAAACATTAGTATAAAACCTCATATTGACATTCGTGTTGAAACGAATCGTTGGCATATTACTTTAGCATGATCCGAGCATCGGCGATTACACAGGCATCAGCATTGCACATGACCGGGTTCAAGTCGATGGATTCGATGTGGTCGGCCATTTCCACCACCAGCATGGAAAAGCCGATGAGGGTTTCCGTCAGCTTGTCCATGTTCACAGCCGGTTTGCCACGGTAGCCGTACAGCAAACGCCGGGCTTGCAAGGAATCCACCATGCACTGAACCTCCGCCGGCGTCAACGGCGGCATTCGAATGGCGGTATCCTGGTAAATTTCCACACTCGTGCCACCGATACCCATCAGAATGACCGGTCCAAACTGCGGATCGATCTTCGCCCCGATAATCAACTCCAAGCCTTCGGCCATGGCTTCAATATGAACGCCCATGAATTCCTCGAAGCGGCTGAACCGTTCGAACACTTCCTTAAGTTGGTCGTCATTTTCCAGGCCGACAGCCACACCGCCGACATCCGATTTATGTAGCGCTTTGGGAGAAACGATTTTGGCCGCCAGCGGGTATCCGATCACCGCGGCCCCCTCCAGCGCCTGCTCCAGCGTCTTGGCAAACCGAAATTCCGGGACATAAAGCCCCGCCTGAGAAAGAATGTTTTTTGCATCGGGCTCCAGAACCCAGCCCCGGTTTTCAGACGATGCCAGAATACGATTAATTTCCTCGGTTAAAACCATGATCGATACCTCCTCATGCCATCGAGCATCATAACCGCCCCTTCAATGGAATCGGATACAGGTACACGGTTGAGTTCAAAACCTTCAATAAAAATCTGATATTTCTCCACATGTGGAATATACGCCACCAGGGGTTTTACCCTTTTTCTTGATGGGTTGCTCACTTTGGCCCCAAGGTCCACGGACAGCCCGGGTGAATAGGGCAGAACCAGCATGAGCAATGCATCGAACTCCGGCGCATGGGTCATTTCATCATAGGAGACGATAAAATCCTCATCCACGGCGCTTCCCGTCAGGTCCACGGGATTGTTTAAAATGGCGATATCCTTGACGCTCGGCGAAAGCCGGTTTTTGATTCTTTTATGCACTTCAGGAGAAATTTGGGGAACGGACATGCCACGGGCCGCCAAAAAGTCGGTGGCCACCGCGCCGTGACCGCCACTGATGGTAATGATGCCGACATTGCCTCGTATGTTTCGCGGATACACGCTGAGCACTTCGCTATACGCCAGCAATTCGTTTTCGTTTTTGGCCTCGACGATGCCATGCTGAGCAAGCACCTCGGAAAACACTCGGTAGTCTCCTGCGATGGAGGCCGTATGGCTGCTGACGGCCCGCGTGCCCTCTTCGCTTTTTCCCGATTTCATGACAACTACCGGTTTCTTGCATTGGCGGGCGGCGGCGATGAATTTGGCACCTTCGTTTTCACTAAATCCTTCCACATAAAAAACAATGACATAGGTGTCCGGATCGGCGGCCAGGTAATTCAACAGGCTGATTTCCCGTATCATCGCCTTGTTTCCGATACTGATGCCTTGTGAAACCCCTATGCCGCGATTGGCGAACTTGACGAGCAGGTCCACCAGTAGAGCGCCGCTCTGACTGACGATGGCAACGCCTCCTTGAGGCGGCTGTTGCATTCGTTCGCCAGGAAGAAACAGGGTGTCGATCCTGCCCGGTGCGAAAATTCCAAGGCAATTGGGGCCAAGAAAGGGGAAATCAGCCTCTTCGGCGATGGATAGTATTCGGTTTTGAAGATCGGTATTGCCGATTTCGGCAAAGCCGCCACCCATCACAAGCGCTCCTCCAGCCTTCAACCGAATACATTCCTCCATGATTTTTGGGACTAGCGATGCTTGTGTGGCAATGATCACCATGTCCGGGACGACGGGAAGGCTGGAGAGGCTTTCGTAAAGGGGCCACCCTTGCACTTCGCCGCCTCTCGGGTTGACGCCATGGACTTCAACCGGATAGCGGAGCATGAGTTTTTTAAAAATGACGTTGGCCGGATGGTTTTCCTTGGAGGTGGATACCCCCACCACGGCGACCCGTTTCGGCTTTAACAGTCGTTCAAGATCCATTGGGTTTGCTCCTTTCTAAAATTGGAGTGCCTTGGCGTCCACCCCAATGTTGCAAAAGCCGGAGGGTAAAAAAACGATGGCCGAAAATCGGCCCGATCCTCAAGCCCACCGTTTGATAAATCCTCTGAGCAGTGTCCTAATTCGGCAATGATAATACCTGAAAATGTATATTCCCTTTCGACCATCATTTTTATTCGATACTGGGGTTCAGTCTTTTGCAGCATTGGTTGAACACACTGGGCGAATTTTCAACAGTATATAGTCTGGAAGAAATTGTCAATATGACATCGGCAGGATGCTCAAAAAAGGCTATGATTCTCGAATCATGGCCAGTTTGCGCAATCTACCCGAAAAAGTGAAGACACTTTTTCGGCTGAAGGGTATTTATCTGATTCGGCGACGAACAGAAAAAAGTCCTTTCCTAAAGAAACCAAGACACAATAGCACAGTGTTCATTCCCAAAAAAAAGTAGTCAAGAGCAGTAAAATTCCATGAAGAACATGCCATCAGCCATGCATATTCATAGCGACCGATCAAGACCAGCAAGGTGTGGGGGGAGGAATTGTTTTCCGCACCCCAAAACGCGGTATTGGAGCGGCGACTGATACTTTTCAATAGGGCAAGGGCGTGATAAGGTACCGATATAAGACGGCAATGCCCAAGAAAAATTTACCATTGATGATCCACAGTTTCCTGCTCCCGGAAAACCAGTTGATTACGGGCACGTGCAAGACAAAGCGTGCTCGGACCGCAACCAACAGGCACTGAAAAAGGAGTTTGCATGGCCATCCACCCCAACGCCGGCAAGCCGGTGGCTGCCGATACCATTGTCAATATACCCGAATTGATTACCGCCTACTATGCCCTCCGGCCGGACCTATCCATGCCCGGCCAGCGCGTGGCCTTCGGCACTTCGGGGCATCGTGGATCTTCCTTGAAGGTCAGTTTCAACGAAGCCCACATTTTGGCCACCACTCAGGCCATTTGCGAGTACCGGGTATCCCAAAAAATCAACGGGCCGCTTTTTTTGGGTATGGACACCCACGCCCTGTCGACGCCGGCTTTGGCCACGGCCTTGGAGGTATTGGCAGCCAACGGCGTCGAGACTATGATGGCCGGGCGTCAGGCGTATACGCCGACGCCGGCCATTTCGCACGCTATTTTGTGTCACAACCGCCGCCAAAAGGCCAAGGCTGACGGCATTATCATCACACCGTCTCACAATCCACCCGAAGATGGGGGGTTCAAATACAACCCGCCCAGCGGCGGTCCGGCCGGCAGCGACATCACCGCCTGGATCGAGCAGCGGGCCAACCAATTGCTGACGGATGATTTAAAAGCGGTTAAGCGCGTGCCCTATGAACGCGCCCTGCGGGCCGACACCACCCATATTTATGATTTTGTCGACGCGTACACCAGTGATCTGCCCCATGTGATCGACCTTCAGGCAATCCGTGAGGCGGATATTGCATTGGGGGTTGATCCCATGGGGGGCGCCGGTCTGGCCTTTTGGTCAGCCATTGCCGATCGCTATCAACTCAACCTGACCATCGTTGACCACGCGGTCGATCCTACCTTTCGCTTCATGACCCTGGACTGGGACGGCCGCATCCGGATGGACCCCTCATCCACGTATGCCATGCAGCGCCTTATCGGGCTCAAGGAACGTTTTCAAATCGCCTGCGGCTGTGACACGGACCATGACCGCCACGGCATCATCACCCACTCCAGCGGCCTGCTCCCGGCCAATCACTACCTGGCAGTGTGCGTTTACTACTTGTTTCAGCACCGCCCACATTGGCCGTCCTCGGCGGCGGTCGGCAAAACCTTGGTCAGCAGCCAGATGATCGACCGCGTGGCCGCTCATCTCAACCGAACCCTGTATGAAGTGCCCGTGGGTTTCAAATGGTTTGTAAACGGCTTGCTGGACGGCTCATTAGGCTTTGGCGCCGAGGAGAGCGCCGGCGCCTCCTTTGAACGAATGGACGGCACGGCCTGGTCCACGGACAAAGACGGCATCACCGCCGGCCTGCTGGCGGCCGAAATCACGGCACGCATGGGCCGCGACCCCGGTGAAATCTACGAGGATCTGGCGCGACAATTCGGCGCACCGCATTACGCTCGCATTGATGCCCCGGCCACGCCAGAACAAAAGGCAGTACTTTCCAAGCTATCACCCGAAAAGGTGCGCCTGACCACCCTGGCCGGAGAACCTGTCACCAACGCCTTAACCCACGCGCCGGGAAACGGCGCTGCCATCGGCGGCCTGAAGGTAACTGCCGCCAGCGGCTGGTTCGCCGCCCGGCCTTCGGGCACGGAGAATATCTACAAGATATACGCCGAGAGCTTCAAGGATGAAGCTCATTTGCGGCAAATTCAGCAGGAGGCCCAGGCCATTGTGACCCAGGTGGTGTCGGCACCCTAGGTAAAGACAAATCCCCCACCCGGCGCAGGTCGCTGTTCGTTGGGCGGCGTTTCCGGCGATGGTTGTTCTTCCTGCTCGCTATCGTTCGTAGCGGGCGGGCGGGAATGTTCTTCTTCCAGCGGCGCATCGGGCGCACGTTCATCTTCCGGTACGGTGGGGAATCGCTGTTTGAGGTTTTGCAGTTCTTTTCCAACGCGCTGTTGCAGTTCGGCGAAGGCTTCTTCCAAAGAGGTGGCCATCACGGCTACTCGGCCTTCGCTCATGATGATGCGTTGCAGTTCCGGAATATTGACCCGCGAAGTGGATTTAAGATAAACGGGCTGAATGAATAGCACACTGTTTTTTACCGGCAGGATGATCATCTTGCCCCGCACAACGGATGATCCGGCCTGGTCCCATAAGGTAAATTGCTGGGCGATGTTCGGGTCCTGGTTGATCAGGGCATCGATCTGTGCCGGACCGTAGATTAACTCACCTTTTGGAAAATCGTAGACAATGATCTTTCCGTAATTTTTTTCATCGCAGCCGGCCACGGCCATGGCGCGCAAGTTGTCTTTGCCTTTGGGGAACATGGGCAATAGCAGCATGAAGTCGAGTTTTCCAGGCTCGATCATATCCGTTGTGATAAAGTACGGCCGACGCGGCACCGTGGTCTCTTCTTCCAGTTCCTGGGCAAAGGTCCAGATATCTTCCTGCTGGAAATAGACCCGAGGATTGGTCTGATGATATTTGGCGTAGAGTCGCATCTGGATTTCAAACAGATCTTTGGGATAACGCACGTGGGGCTTCAGATCTTCCGGAAAGTCCGCTTTGTCCTTGAACAGGCCGGGATAAATGCGCTGATAGGCCTTGATGATGGGATCCCGTTCGTCATAAGCATAAAAATCCACACTGCCGTTATAAGCGTCCACCACGATCTTGACGCTGTTGCGCAGATAGTTGATGGAACTGCCGTCGGCAGTGTAAGACGCGGCTGCCGGATACCAATCCGAAGTGGTATAGGCATCCACGATCCAAAACATGCCCCGGGGCGTGACAACGCCGTATGGCATTTGATCCAGGCTTAAGTAAGGCGCAAGATAGTTGATGCGCTCGAGAATCTGGCGCCGCATGAGCAGCTTGCTCTCCTTGTTGATCTTTCCTGAAAAGAGGATGTTTTTCTCACCAAAATAGGAAAAGAAAACGAATCTTCGAAACAATGAGGATATGGGCATGCCGCCGTCGCCATCATAGTCGGTGGTAACGTTGCTGTTGCCTTTGGGATAGTCCATTTCACCGACTTTGTTGGGAGCAATGGTGTAGGGATAACGCCCGAGCCCGTAGTAGATGCGGGGTTGTTTGACCTCGATGCCGTAGCGGGACTCGGGCGGAATGTTATGCACGAACCACGTCATGGTTGTGCCGCTTTCTTGGCTCGCCGGTGTCATGACCAGGCCATAGCCATGGGTGTAGAC
>JABDRH010000087.1 GCA_013041835.1 Desulfatitalea sp.
CTGATGCGGCGGGCCATGCAGGACATCCTGCCGCCGCAAGTGCAATGGAACGAAAAACGAGGCAAACAAGCCGCCGATGTGCCGCTTCGGCTGCTGCGCCATCGGCGGGAAATGGCGGCTGTTTTCGCGAAGCTGGATACCGATCCCCGGGTGAGCGACTGTCTGGATTTACCCTATATGCATCGCATCTGGAACGAAATGCGGCGGTCGCTGACGGTACGCGTGTCCAGGCAAGCGGAAACGGCCCTTTTGCGCGGTGTTATGTGCGGCCTGTTCCTCAACAGGAATCAACACCCAACCACTATCTCAAGGACTGAACATGCAAAAGAAGAAAGTGGTGATGTACCAGCTTCCTTATCCGGAGCTTCACTTTGACAAGCAGTGGGGCAATACCCCAAACGGAGCCGCCATGCTCAAGGCCATGGCGTTGCAGGAAGGCATCGATAGCCATTTCGATATTGATATCCTGCCGGACGCCCTGGCCAATCATGGCGGTGATGCTTTTTTGACCGACCATATCACCGCCCTGCAACCGGATGTGCTCTGCGCCACGCTTTATCTGTGGAACGCTCAACGAAGCATCTGGCTGGCCAAGGCGTTGAAAAATCGACTGCCGAACCTGGTTTTCATTGTCGGGGGGCCGGAAGTTTCCGCAGACAGCCGCTACCTCCTCGACCACCCCGCCATCGATTACGGGTGTATCGGTGAAGGGGAGGAAATCTTTGTCGAGTGCTTAAACGCCATCGCGGAGGATCGTCTTCCCAGGCAATTGCCCGGTCTGTTTTTCAGAAGCAAAGGAACAGTATGCCTATGCCCTGGCCCCGGTTATGTGAAGGACTTGAAACGCCTACCCTCGGCCCTGCGAATGGAAGTGTTGCAGCTCAAGGCCGCTCGCATGGTGTCCTATGAAACCATGCGCGGCTGCGCCTGCGCTTGCAGTTACTGCACCACCGGCACCTTGCCGCCACGGTTTTTCCAGGCAGAAAAAGTGATCGCGGATTTTCAATGGCTGCATGCCAAGGGCATTAAAAAAATACGTCTGGTGGGCAGTAATTTTTTGCGCCACCCCGATTTTTTCAGTATTTGTGAGGCGTTGGCCCGAATCAATGGCGACAGGTCAATGGTGTTTTACTGCTTTTCCTATGCCGAGGATGTCACGCCGGAAAAGGCGGCAGCGCTAAAGGCCTGCAATTTTATCTATACTGAAATCGGCATGCAAACCATCCATCACCGGACCTTGAAACGCATCCGGCGGCCTTTGGTCAATCCGGGCCGTTTTCTGAAAGGTATTGCATGCCTGCGCGAGGCCGGGATCGATGTCAGCGTCGACCTGATCGCCGGTCTGCCGGGCGAGACGATGGAAGATGTTCAGAAAAGCATTTCTTTTCTACAACAAAACGACATCCAGCGGTACAACGTATTTCCCTTGCAAGTGCTTCCCGGTTCGCCGTTGCGTCAACAGGCGTCGGAATTGGGGATTTCCGCGGACAGCAATCCCCCCTACCTGGTCACCGCAACCCCTACCATGTCCCGGGCCCAGATTTCATGTTGTACGAAAATGGAAAGCACAGGTAAGAAAGAGGATTTACTGGAGTTCATTGAAGCGTGTCGACCACCCCATTTTTTCAGGATGCCTCAGGATGACCCAAACGCCATGGAAACGACCGGCGGCAACGGGCCCGTCACCAAACTCCTGGTCTCCGGCAAAAATGGCATGACCGGGGTCTCAGAGGTATCGGCGCGACGGTTGGCCAGCACCCTGATCATCATTTTTTCCGGTTTCGGCCGAAACGGTTTGGGACTGAACCGTATCTTTAGGTCCATTGGACATGCCAATCCCTATTGCATCATGCGGCCTGTTTTTCGGGTCGCATCGGCACTGGAACTGGAAGCGCTCCTAAGCTATGATTTGCCAGACCTGCCGGGGAAAACCATCATCGCAGAATCCGGTTTCGCGCCGGAAGCCAGCGGCTTGGCGCAAGACTGGACGCTGTTTGAACAGATAGCCGTCAGTTCGCCGGCCGATATCACCAGGATTGAAAGAACCCGAAATGCAAATGTTCTGCTCGATCTTTCCCTGGAATTGAATCCGGTCACATTGGCAAACGTTCTGTCAGCGGCTGCCGCTTCCGGCAAGACCATCCGGTTCAAAAATCTAGCTTTATTTTACCTGAATCACCTGGTCCTTCAGCAACCCAAGGATAGGCAGGCAACTATCTCAACGCCGGAATACAGCGGGACAGTCGCTCAATTGAGCGATAGCGGCAACCTATCTCCCCGTGTTTCAATGGATCCCACCACCGCCGTAAGCCTTGTTCATATGCAAACGGCGTTTTTGCGGATGATACCCCAAAGAACACATTAGGGTGCGGGAAAGAAATAACTCCCCTGTTTTTAGAGTCTTTGCGTCCGTCTACCGCGCTACATCCACCGGCGCAACCTGTTGGGGGTGTTCCGTTCCTACACCCTTAGCTGGAAAGCGCACCATCGTTATTCGTTGCGCCACCCGTCTGCGTATCACGCTCCACATCAAGCTTTTCTGCCTTTGGGGCGCGCCACTCCTTTTTCGAGGTGTCTTTGTCCACGGTTTTTTGGGTGTCGGTATTGTTTTTTGGGTCCATTGTTAGACTCTCCTTTCGTATAAAAATGGTTTTAGGAACAAGAACGACTTTTTATGCGTTCTCACGGCAGATCAGCCGGATATCGATCAATTCTTTCAGAAATGCGTCAACCTCGCTTTGGCAAACAGATGGGTCCACCGCATATTCCTCCTCCAATTTTTCGCCAAGGGATTGTAGGGAATGCGGCGTTTCGAGCAATTCCCAGATCCTCCCGGCCACATCCCGCAGGGCGAAGTAGCTCCCCTGCTCAATGTCCATGATCAGGTACTCGTTATCGATTTTGCTGGCAATCTGGTGGTTGACACGCCGGAAAAGGGTTTGGCGGTCCATTTTCGGTGGCTGTTTCATTGCCGATTCTCCTAAAAATGACGGATTGAACGTTTCGATACAACGGATTCGTGATCCGTTGAACCAAATCAACCGATTTTTCAAAAAAGCGTTCAGATCAAATCGATAGCATGCAATTCGAAACGATGGTCAACGTGAGTGGTATGCACAACGGGTCACTTCATGGGCGAGGTCGTGGGCCGTACAACAATTCGTGTCGGTGCGCGGGCATAAAAGCTTAAATGCCGAGATCCGGGAAGCCACCATACTCCAAAACGTAAAATTATCCTTACGGTCGCCTATCAGTCCCAGGTATTCTTCTCGATATCCATTAAGCACCAGTTTCATTATTTTGTCAATTCCCGCTATTTCCAAAAATTTTGGTTGCACTTCATTGCACGGGACCAGCTCGATGAGGGCGTTCACCGGCTGTGGCGTTTGGACGAAGGCCCGCCTCACCGGCCAGTAAAATTTCTCCTCCGTGGCGATGACCCGCGAGAGCCCCCGAACGCCGATACCGAGCGTTTCCAGACTTTCACCCCACAGTTTGATATGCGGCGCACCGGGGTGCACCATCACCCTGCCCTGCTCAATGGTGAGCAGACAGGTATCGTCGGAGATCAGTTGCCCTCCCCGTTGAACCAGCGCCGCCGTCAGGGTCGATTTGCCGGCGCCTGATGCACCGGTGATCAAGAGGGTTCCAACGGACGTCTTCACTGCGCAGGCATGCAACAGATACGCCCCCTGCATCATCAAGCCACCGGCTAAAATGGACCCCGTCAAGTAAGGAGCGATGTCACTATCGATGACGTCAACCCCAGGATCAACGGTGATACGACCCTGCTCACGGACATCGAAACGCCCCACCCCCGAGATCTCGACCACAAAGGCGCGGCGGCCGATGCGATACCAGGGCGATGCATACATGACATCGGACAGATCAAACCCCACGGTACCCCGGCGCACGATCCAATCCGCCGGCCCGCGACTGCCTGCCGCCATCAAATGATCCAATGTCGGTTCGGAATCGACAATCAAATTGTGGAGCCGATAACGCACTTTCCCTCTCTTGAAAGAAATTCACTTTTCGGCAAAGGTCGATACGACCGTATATCTGGCCATGTCGCGGCCACCGGTCAGAACAACGCTGCCGCAACGCAACCAGGCGTGGGCCTGAAGCGCGCCGGCGTCATCCCGGGTCAGACCCAGGTATAGGGTGCTTTGCAGCCCCTTTCGATGCAACAGGGCCTTGGCCGTCATGGCCTGCTCGAGGCAAAGGCAACGCCAGGGCGCGTACCGGGATGCCGCCCGAATGGCCCAGCGCACCTGCCGCAGCAATATAGGACGTTCAGCAC
>JABDRH010000309.1 GCA_013041835.1 Desulfatitalea sp.
TTTTTAATCTATATGGATTTTCTATCTTAAAATCGATATACCAAAAATGCGATTGTATGTCAATTGTCGCCTCCGTCCGCAATACAGACGAAACTATTGATATAAAACCACTATTTTGAAATGAAGCTATCAAGAAAAGCAAATGCCTATGCTTTAGAGGAGGAACGGGTCTTCACCATTCACGCACTGTTTCACTTGAGGAGGAGACGACAAATTGAAAAGGATGATTCTGAGTTGGACCACCGTCTTATTGTTGGCCGCCAGCGCAAACGCCCTTGCCATGGACATGGGTGGCGTTACGATCCACGGGTTTATCTCCCAAGGGTTTTTGATCAGCAATGAATACAACTATCTGTCGCATAAAAGCACAGACGGCAGTTTTGAGTACAACGAAATGGGCATCAATTTCAGCAAGGAACTGACCGACAAACTACGCGTCGGCGTCCAGTTCTTCGCGCGGGACATTGGCGACGCCGCCAAAAACAAAGTCACCCTCGATTGGGCTTATGGCGATTACCGCTTTCGGGACTGGTTGGCCATGCGGGCCGGCAAAATAAAAATGCCCTACGGATTATACAACGAAATCCGCGACTACGACTTTCTTCGCACCAGCATTGTGATGCCCCAGACCATTTACAATGACTTATTGCGAGATACCGTCATTGCCCTCAATGGTGTCGGCCCATACGGCAATGTGCCGATAGGTCGTGCGGGAAGCATTGACTACTTCGGGCTCACCGGCGCCTTGGACCCGGATCTTGACAGTGGCTATGGAAAATGGGTGACCAGCAATTTTACCGGGAGCGAGATTAGCACCAAACCCCCTTACACTACGAGCTATATCGGCATGCTTAAATGGAATACCCCACTACCCGGGTTCATGGTCGGCGGATTTATCATAAAAACGAGCAGCACCTTGCCGCTATCGCTTGCAAACGGTTCGACATTGTCGGTATCCGCCGAAGCTGTCGCGTGGTCGGTCGGTATGGAATACGCTTGGCGGAATCTGCTTGTCTCCGTCGAATATTTTGTGAGTGACGCGGAAACGGAATTTATCCTTATTGACAATCAAGGCATCCCACAGCCCCGCAGCTCCCAAGATCCTTCCAGCGAGCAGTACTATCTGAGTGCATCCTATCGCTTTACGGACTGGTTTGAGCTCGGGGCCTACTATTCCCCATATTATCCAAACAGCGATGATAAGGACGGGAATAACTTTAAAAACACACCACCATCGTTGGGGGGGCCGCTGCCGGACCATCTCGCCTGGCAGAAGGACATTGCCCTGTCCTGCCGGTTTGACATCACCGAAGGCTGGACCTTTAAGATCGAAGGGCACAAGGTGGACGGCGCGGCACAGGTATTGGCCGTGGACAACCCGGACCGCTCCGAGCCCGACTGGTATTATGGCGCCGCGAATAGTAACTTTTAGTTTCTAAATTCCGTTGGTGTGTTCACGGCAGGGGGAAATCCCCCTGCCGTGAACTATCGCGAGCAAACACTGCGCCCCCTACGTGCCGATGCGCAAATGCAAGGCGCAAGCCCTTGATCACCCCCACTGTTGTAAAAGCCGAGGGTAAAAAAGATGGCCTGCAATCGTACTCGATCCTTAAGTCACCGTTTGTTCAATCCTCTGAGCAGCGCCCAATCAATTACCCTCGAGGGTACTGTTTTCTCTTGACATCCAGCGCCATATCGATGTTTATAGTTATAATTGGTTCTGACATCTTTCCCACCTGCGTCTGAACGTCTGCTGTGCGGGTTTTCAACCTGACCGAATCCGGTAGCCAACACCTTCTGACGTTGCGCTGACAATCCGGGGATCAACCCAGCTAGTACGTTGGATTGATTCCCTGATGCGCGAACGGGCCTGGCAGTTTTGTGATATCGCCTAGGGTGCGGGCAATACATAATTGCCCGCACCCTTATCACGGCATGGATTTGGTTATCGCAACGACCATGGAAACCATGGTCGGCCACCTGCAAGGAACTTCGCGCAAAGCCCACATTTTTTTTCAAAGGAGGAACCGGTCTTCATCATTCACGCATTGTTACACTCGAGGAGGTCAACAGATGAATCGTAAACCCAAAAAGGCAAGATTGTTCATGGTTGTCGGCGTGCTTTTTCTATTGGCGCCGATGGCGGTGCCCGGATTTTCATGGGCACAGGAGGTGACCCTCGTGGTCAACAAGGATGTTGCGGTCTCGGCGGTGTCAGCCGACGAGATCAACAGCATTTTTCTGGGCAAAAAGACCACCTGGGATACGGGAGAGAAAATCAACTTCGCCATCTT
Source organism: Desulfatitalea sp. (assembly GCA_013041835.1). Taxonomy (GTDB): domain Bacteria; phylum Desulfobacterota; class Desulfobacteria; order Desulfobacterales; family Desulfosarcinaceae; genus Desulfatitalea. The sequence continues at coordinate 2,295 of JABDRH010000309.1, forward strand.
CGAGCAGGCCGATGTGCTGGCGGTCTTTACCGAGCGGTATCTGAAAAAAAGCGCCGCCCAGTTTAAAAACTATTGGAAGAGCATGGTCTTTACCGGCAAAGGGAACATGCCTCCCGCCTTCAAGAGCCGGGAGGCGGTTTTTGAATTCGTTAGTTCCACCAAGGGCGCCATCGCCTTCGTATCCGGCCCCGCCGCTGCGTCCGTCAAGGCGGTACAAGTCCAATAATTGGAAAGGAGACAACAGATGAAAAACATTATTTTGGGTTGGACCGCCGTCCTTTTGTTGGCCGCCGGTGGGAGCGCCCTTGCCATGGACATGGA
>JABDRH010000105.1 GCA_013041835.1 Desulfatitalea sp.
GATCAGCCGAGGAGCGATACTAAGCTGGATAAAGCAGTATAAGAACAGCGGCGGCAAGCTTGAATCCTTGTATCCCAAAGATCGGCAGGACCGGGCAAAGAGCCGGGCCATCGACGCGCATACGGCCGAAAACCTGATTGCCCTGAAAAAGAGCATGCCGCAGGCCACGGTGCCGGTTTTGATCAAGGCCATGGAACAACGAAGGCTCGTCAGTGTCGGTACCCGGTTGAAAGCCACGACGGTCTACCGGTTCTTTCATAGCCATAAACTGATGAAACCCCCAGCCGGGTATCCGGACCGTCGTAAGTTCGAAGCGGAACTGCCAAACGATTTGTGGCAAAGCGATGTCATGCACGGCCCGCTGGTGACGGCCGAACCCCGCCAGAAAAAGTCCTACCTGATTGCCTTTCTGGACGATCATTCACGTCTGGTGCCCTATGCTCGGTTTTACTTGTCTGAAAAGCTGGAGGACTTTTTGGACGCCTTTGAAAATGCGCTTGTTAAGCGGGGGCTTCCACGCAAGCTGTACGTGGACAATGGGGCTGCCTATCGTTCCAAGCATCTGGAGCATATCAGCGCATCGCTGGGCATCGCGTTGGTGCACGCAAAGCCCTATCAGCCCCAGGGAAAGGGAAAAATCGAAAGGTTCAACCGCCGGGTACGCCAGCAGTTTTTGTCGACGCTGCCTTCCACGCTTTCTTTAGGCGCGCTAAATGAAAGTTTTGATGCGTGGCTCAGGCAGCAGTACCACGGCACACGCCATTCGGCTATTGGGCAAACGCCAATGCAACGATTTACCTGCCGGATGGAATGTATCCGTCCGGCGCCTGATAATTTGAGCGATCACTTTCGCGCCATCGCCCGCCGCCGGGTGGCCAAGGACCGCACCGTCACATTAAACGGTCGTTTGTTCGAAGCACCCGTTGCCCTGATAGGTCAGCGCGTGGATCTTGCCTATCATCCAGACCGTCCCCAAAAAGTTGAAGTGCTGATGTCGAACAAGAGCTACGGGTATTTGCAGCCGTTGGATCTTGCGGTCAACTGCCGGGTCAAACGCGACGAGAACAATCATGGGCAAATTGCCACGGACGGATGCGGCCATAAAAGTGGCAAGATATTTTAGGAGGGCACGATGACATCATATCGGATATTTTTTGAAATGAAACGCGAACCCTTTGCCGCCGACGTTGAGCTTGAGCATATACTGGTGACCCCTGCGCTAAATGCGGTCAGCGAACGAATGCATTACGCCATGAATATCGGCGCCATGGCGCTTGTGACCGGAGAGATCGGCAGCGGAAAATCCACGGCCCTTCGATATGTGACCGAAAAATTGCATCCTTCCGAGTACCGCTCTTTGTATATCGTTGCCACCACCGGCGCCATATCCGAGCTTTACCGCCAGCTTCTGCACACCCTTGGTGCCTGCATGAAAGGGGTGTCCAAGGCGATCATGCTTCAGAGCATAAAAAATGAGCTTTATGAGCTGGTGCATGGTAAAAAGCTTAAAACCGTGCTGGTGATCGACGAAGCTTCCTTGCTGCGTATAGAGGTCTTTGCCGAGCTTCACACGCTCACGCAGTTTGAAAAGGACTCCAAGCCGTATCTTCCCATTGTCCTTGCCGGACAGTCCAACCTGGTAGACAGCCTGATGTATCGCGCATCGATGCCGCTGGCCTCCCGGATTGTGGCTCGTAGCCATCTGGAGGGAGTTTCTCGGGCTCAGATGCACGAATACTTGCAACACCATCTTGCTATTTGCGGGACTGCCCATGACATCTTCGATGAAGCGGCGGTAACCGCTATTCATCAGGGCTCGGGAGGGCTCTTCAGAAAAGCTAACCATCTGGCCCGAGGAGCTATTATCATTGCGGCAAAAAACAAATCCATGACCGTCACCGCTGATCATGTCCGTATGGCGGCATCGGAAATTTTCTAAACACAGAAGGTGTCATATGGCCGACTTGTATCCTACTGATTTTTTGCGCAAGATCCGTAATCAGATCCCTATTGAAAAGGTAATTGTCACGGTGCTCAACATTGAGGTGCGCCACAGCAGCAAATGGCTTCGCTTCCGTTGCCCGCTGTGCTACAGCTTTCATACGGCAACAAACCGAAACACAAATCTGGCAAGGTGCTTCGATTGTAATAAGAATTTTAATCCCATTGATTTGGTTATGGCCGTTGGCCAATGCAGCTTTGTAGAAGCGGTGGAATATCTCAAGAGTAAAAGGCATTGAAAATTCGTTACCGAAAATGAATTTAATCGCAAGAGTCAGCTTAATCTGGAACTTTTTCAAAATAGTCAGAATAGCGAAGAATTTTCGGTCGGATTAATGTGGAAGCCAACACCACCCAACGCATCCCCGGCGCCGCCAACCCCACCCCGGCCATCACCGACCCGGCCGACTATCTCTACAACACCGGCGGCCAGCGCACCCAAAAGACCAACACCACCGCAACCCTGTTCCACTACGACCAATCCGGCCAACTCATCGCCGAAACCACCCCCACCGGCACCCTGATCAAAGCCTACGTCTGGCTGCACGGCCAACCCCTGGCCATGCTCGACCCGGCCGGGGCAATCTACTATTTCCACAACGACCACCT
>JABDRH010000110.1 GCA_013041835.1 Desulfatitalea sp.
CCTGATTGGTGCTGCGGCGCCGGGTGTCGGAGGGATCGAGCAGCGGGTAGGTTTCGGTCTCCGGGTAGAGCAATTCCAGCCGGGCGTAAATGTCCATCAAATCCGCCATTTTGTTCCGGTAATCGCGGTACCGCAGGCGAATGTTTTGATGGCGGTCGGCGGTGCCTTCGATGATGCCGGCCATAAAATCCGATGCGGTCTTGGAGATGATGGCGGCCCATTTCTGCAGAACATCGGTGATATTCAACGCTCCTGCGGCGGTTAGCAGTTGGCCCACCGCCAGGTTGATCAAAAGGGCCACCGGGATGGACAAGGCGCTTCGGAAAAAGTTGCCGTATACGGCCGCCTTGGGCAGGCCGCGCAAGGCATTGTGGGTGGAAAGGTACAGGCCGTTAACCACCGCCATGAGGGTGTAAAGCACGATGGGATGCGTGGCGATGGTGATGCCGCACATCCGTTCCAGCACGACGGTCTTGGTCAGGTAGTCCAGCAACGGTACGGAAAAGCCGGTGAAGAGCAGGGAGTCGGCAATGCGGTCCCAGCTTACGTAGACGTTCCAGCGCAGCAGGGGGGAGCGGCGCAGCCCGCCGCCGCCCAGCACTGACTGAACGACGTTGCGAACGCCGGTAATGCCGAACCAGATGAAGGCGCCCAGGTAGGCCAGCAGCCACCAGTCCTTGGTAATGTAAAACGTGGCAAAGGCGGGAATAAAGCCGCTCACCACCTTGAACAGGTTGCGGATATGGGAGTTGAGATAGCTTGGAGAAAGCCGTCCGGCCAGGGCCTCGGGAGTATTCGGTTCAATCCGCAAACCGTTATCCACGGTCGGGTCCGTTACACCCAGCGCAATTACATTGCCATGATCCACGATACGCGTGGCTTCGCTCTGCACGTCCCAGTCCAGATGTCGCGTGGCCAAGCGTCGGCGCCACCAACGGCGTCGCCGGACGGTATCGCCGTTTCTGGCTGGGATGAACGTGAAGCGTTTGTGAACTGTTATTTCAATAGGCAGCCGTTTGCGGCCTGCCTGCAGCTCGCGTCGCAGTTGTCGCTGAACCCGGGGCGGCAGGGTTTCCACCACGGCGAGGCCCATGCCGTAAAAGCGTGGTGAGCGGCCGGTATAATCGCTTCCCATGCGCGCTTTGAGGGGGCGGTGGCGATACATGGCTTGCAAAGACACGATGTCGTGAAGGATAATTTTGAGTTTGGCGATGCGTGCGGCTTTCTCTGTCACCGGCGTTGTTTCTACAGTGCGAATGATGTCCTGGATAACGCGTTTTAGGCGCAGTGGATTATTGCTGTTAATGGCCTCCTGAAGCCGGTTGATTTCCGGGATATGGGCCGTATGGCCGGCCGCCCAATCCTTCAGATTAAACAGCTCCAGGCGTGTGATGGCCCCATTGCTGTCATAGAGCAGTTCGAGCACATCGGCCGCCTCCAGGTTGGACAGATTGATGGTGATGTGGTAGCCCGCCGGTTGGGCCGCCAGCCGCGCAAGCAACTCACCGGGCGTTTGGGTCAGCAGGTCAGGCGGATCATCCGTGACGGGATGAGGGACAATGTCATGAACCGCTTGTCCGGCACCGCCTTTGAAAACATCATCGGCCACCTGTCCCAAATCCAGGCGGTTGGTACGTTCGAACCAGGCGGCGATGGCTTTTCGGTCCTCGGCCTCCGCCGTGGCATAGACGGTGCGCAGTTGTTCGGCCTTGCGCTGAAGCGCCGCGAGCATCTCCTGTTGAAGGAATATTTGCAAATGAAGGATCGACTTCTGCCCCATGCCCACGAATGTGGCAAAGGCCCTGGGATCCAGGGGAGGCATCTGCATCTGCAGCCGGTGGTTGAGCTGCGGGAGATCCTTTTGATTAAAGACCGCCAACCGCTGCATGACCAGCGCCTGCTGGTAGTCCGAGGCCTGTCGGCCCTTTTCCATCAACGCCGCCATCGCCGGCTCTTCCAGGAAGCATAAAAACGCCTGGGCATCCGTGAAACTGCGCGGCACCCAGATCAAGTTGACGGTTTTGCCCCGGAAGCGCGTATGGAATTCAATGCCGATGCGCACATCGATTTGCATGATGCGGGCCGCCTCTAGCAGCTCCGTGGCAAAACGGGGTTCAATATGGCTGTAATGCACGATCCGCAGGCGGCGAATGCCCCTGATCCAGGCGTCCATGATCAGATGGGTGGAAGACTTGCGGCCCTTGGTATGGGCATCGTGCAGGTGGTCGTCAAAGGCGACCTGGTTCCACCGTTCAGGCATTTCCAGCAGGCCGTACCGGCGCAGTTGCTTGCGCACCACGCGGGGCTTGCCGGCGGCGGTGATGCGAAAATCGTGAGCCAGTCGAAGCTGCCGCACGGGATTATCCCGGCTGCGGATCACTTCTTTCATGATCTGCATCAACGCCCGGGCCGTGTTTTTAGGCAAAGGGCCTTCGGCCGTGTCGAGCACTTCGGCACGCAACGCGCGCAGGGCCTCCAGTCGATCGTCCACGCCGCCGATCGCCAGGGAGGTCAACAAGCGGCCCATGGCATAGGCAATACACAGGCTGCGCGATTCGGTCATCTCCTTGATGCCGTGGGGATGGAAATAACCGTAGTACTGCCGGCGCAGATAGGCCAACCGATGCGTATCACCGACCACCTGGTTGATGATGCGCACCAGTGCGTGGTCGCGCCGGTCAAAGTAGTATGCCGGGATACCCAGGGCCGCATTCGCCGCTTTGAGCGATAAAGCGGCAGGCTTGGCGTCCAGGCCGGGCAGTTTCAGTGTGGGGTTGCTCATGCCGGCTCCGGGCGCCTATTGCCATGAAATCTTCGGTCTTTTACGTTCGGGCAATCGGCCGACCGCTTCCAATGGCGAAACATCATGGCTTGACTTCCTTTTGCCTGAAGGAGATGATCGCTGACCGCATTCCACATTCAAGAGACCATGCGGACGGTTGAGACGAAAGAATTGTGCCATGTTGCGGACAGGCCTGCAATATTAAATCGTGACCATCTACGTGACCATCTATTGGTTGCAATAGGTATAAACGATGGCGGCCGGTCAGGGTAGCCCATGATGAAAGTCCCGATCCTTCTGATCCATCCACCGGTGGCGAAACCCTCGGAACCGCCGGCGGGCGTCGCGCGCCTGGCCGGCGCATTGCGCGCCCGGCAGGTCGCCTGCAAGGTGATCGATGCGAATATCGAAGGGATGACATACCTGCTGAACCACAGCATGCCGGCGGAAGATACCTGGTCGCGGCGGGCTTACCGCCATCGGGATCTTCATCTTGCCGCGTTGCGGCGCCCGGACACTTATACTTGCAGCGATGCCTATCGCCGGGCGGTGGCCGACGTCAACCGGCTGCTGGCCGGGACGGGCGCATCCGACGGCATCCGGGTGGGATTGGCCGACTACCGCGACAGCGCGTTGTCACCGGTTCGCAGCGCCGACTTGCGGTATGCCGCCCGGCATCCGGAGAAAAATCCATTCCATGCCTATTACCGCAATGTGCTGCTGCCCCGCATTTTTCGCAACGAGCCGGCATGGGTCGGCCTTTCCATCAACTTTCTTTCCCAGGCGTTGTGCGCCTTTGCATTGATCGGCCTGCTCAAGCAGACCTGCCCGAATATAAAGCTCATCGCCGGCGGCGGCCTGATCACTTCGTGGATGCAGCGACCCGGTTTCGCCGATGCGTTTTCGAACCTGGTGGACCATATGGCAGCCGGTCCGGGAGAGGCCGCCCTTTTGAAACGACTGGGATGCCGGCCGGCCGGCGCCCCCTGCCTGCCGGACTATCGGGATCTCATGCCGCAACGCTATCTAAGCCCTGGATTCATCCTGCCGTTCAGCGCCTCGGCTGGCTGCTGGTGGCGGCGTTGCGCATTTTGCCCGGAACAGGCCGAACGGCAGCCGTTTCGGCCGCTACCCCATACCGAGGCCGTGCGACAACTCGGTCGGCTCTGCCGTCAGACCGCCCCCGTGCTGATTCATCTGCTGGATAACGCTGTCTCGCCCGCGCTGCTGAAAGCCTTGACCGCTAACCCGCCCGGCGCACCCTGGTACGGTTTCGTGCGCATCGGCGCGCCCCTGGATGATGCCGCTTTTTGCAAACGCCTGGCAGCCGCCGGGTGCGCCATGCTGCAGATCGGCCTGGAGTCGGGCCATCAACCGGTGCTCGATCGCCTGAACAAGGGTGTTCGCCTGGAAACGGCCCATCGCGTGCTGGACAACCTGCGCC
>JABDRH010000114.1 GCA_013041835.1 Desulfatitalea sp.
GGGCGGCACGGGTCTGTATATCAAATCATTGCTGTACGGATTGTTTGAAAGCAGGCCATCCGATCCTGTGGTGCGGCAACGGCTCAAGTCTCAACTGGCGCGCCAAGGCGCCGGGGCCATGCACGACCTGCTTAGAAAACGGGATGTCCGCGCTGCCGAACGGATCCATCCCAACGACAGCTTTCGCGTACTGCGCGCCCTGGAGGTGATCGAAACCACGGGCCGGCCCATAAGCGAGCATCATAAAGCCCATGGTTTTCAACGGCCCCGCTATAATGCCCTTGCGATCGGGCTCACCCGCCCCCGGGAGGTGCTCAACGACCGCATCAACCAGCGCGTGGATCAGATGATCTCCCAAGGACTGATGGATGAAGTACGCTGCCTGCTGGCCCAAGGCCTGGACCCGACGCTCAAATCCATGCAATCCCTGGGCTACCGGCACATGGTCGATTTCATCCAGGGACGGCTGGCCTGGCAAGAGGCCCTGCGGACACTCAAACGGGACCACCGGCGCTATGCCAAACGCCAATACACTTGGTTTAAAGCCGTACCGGGTATCCATTGGATAACGCCTGCACAGATTGAGGCGGCGGTGCATTTGGTGGCCGACTTTTTAGGAATGAATAATGGATCCAAGCCAACCCAATAACAACGCCAAGAGCTCGGAATCGGTTTGCCGTCAACCCGTCATGCCCAATCCCGATGGTTGCGGCGCCAACACCGGCGAATGCGGCGACACGGTTGAGATCTATCTCAAGGTTCGAGACCAAACCCTTGCCATGGTGCAATACCGCAGCGACGGCTGCATGGCCACCCACCTTTGCGCCCTGGCCCTGGTGGAGCTGACCCAGGGGCGTGATATTGACCACGCCTGGCGCATCCGTGCCGACCATATCATTGCCGCCGTGCCCGATCTGCCCGCCGACCATCACCACTGCGCCGAACTGGCTGCCGGCGCCTTGTATCGCGCACTGACCAACCTGCGCGACAACCGGCAAAGACCCTGGGCCAAGTTCTATCGGACTCGGCGGCCCGGATAACCATACCAAGAGGTCTTCCGCCATAAAAACGGAATAATCGCATCTCACCCTCATCACGCCTACTGCTGTTTTTGTTCCATGCGATTGACTTTAGGCAAGTGAATAGCGCTTTACTTGGTATTCCGACATAGATATATAATGTGTCGGATAGTGGGAGCGGTATTCTGTTTACTTCAATTATTTCAGAAGGTTTGGGCTCCGATGGATGTTGGCTGCCCGTTTGCCGGGGTGAGGATGGAAAGGTGGATTCCCAAAAAGGCAAGTTCAGCGGTATAGCAGCTTTTTTTAATGAATCGGAACTGAAAAGCCTCTTCCTCATGTTTGTTCAAATGATCGTGGTGATCGAAATCATCCTGTTGTTGGTGATGCTGACGGACTATGCAATTAACAAAAGCGAACCCTTCCCGACCAAATTGTATCTGTTTTTAGCCTTTGGCATGCCACTGGCCGTCATTTTTCTTTTAGGCGCCATGATACACGCTTTTCAACACTACGTTCATGGCGGCGGACAAAGTACCGATCGTCACCAGGAACAGGCGCGTACCATGGTGCCCCAGGCCCCAAACAAGACCAGACACATTCAATGGCACGCGCTTCGTCAGGCGAACTATTTGGTAAAAATCGCCCTGGTGTTGATTGCCGTTATCAGCTTGTTCTACCTGGAGGACATGATCCTATTTCTGGCCCGCGCAGGCGGCCAAGCTCTTGATTCCATGGTGCTGATCGTAATTGTGCTCATTTGCGGCGCCACATTGTTGGGTTTGTGCCGGGCCCTGGCAAACTTTCGATTGAAAAACAAACAGATGGACTTCCAACACCAGTACCGCAAAGATATCCTTGAGCGGCTGGAACTGATCGTTTTGGACAATGAAACCATCGTCGATAAACAAGGTAACATCGTTCCCATTAAGAATCAGAATCTAATCGATGTCCCCGCTATCACGATGGGAGGCAAGCATATTGCTCAATCTGAAGATAGCAATGCAAAGACAGGTACCCATGAGCACAAATAGAGACAGCAAAATATTCGGTATCGCCAGTTTGTTCACCAAAGAACAGCTGCGTTCCACCTTCGTCAATTTCCTTTACATCGTTATCGGGCTGGAACTGATCATCTTCACCGTCATGCTGGTGGCTGCCATCGGATTGGCCAAGGAACCCTTCCCTTGGAAATCCTACCTGTTCATCGCCTTTACCCTTCCCGTGGTCATCACCTTTTTGTTCGGTCTTTTGATGCTCGCCTTCAATTCCTTTTTCTTCGACCCCCGACCCGACGCGTTCGTGGAAAAGGATCAAGGCCAACCGCCCGGTTCAGGCCAATCTTTTCTGCAAAAAACCAACACCCTGATCGAGAGCATACGCAAGGTTCCCATCATGCTCACGCTCTTTTTAATGATCGTCGGGTCATTGGCGGCTTATAAACTGGATGATGCCCTTAGGGTCATCATCGATACCGGTGAACAATTCGCCAAATACCTGTTGATCGCATTAGGGGTTTTGTTGCTGATCGCCACCGTGCTTGCACTGACCTGGTTGATCATCAGCTACAAACTGCGAAAAAAACACATGGCGTATCAAGATAGATATCGCCAGGCGGCCATGGAAAAGCTTGGCCTGCTCATCGTTGAGCAAGACCAAACCACCATTGACCGAAGCGATTTGCTGGCAGCACCACAGCCTTTGAAAGTCAAAGGAAATAGAATCGAGAAGAAAGGCTTGGCGATCCTGCCGCCTACCAGGTTGCGTTAACTCCAATGATCGACTGTCCAAAAACATGTCCGCTGTATCTTAGGCTACCGCCATTTTTGCCAATTGGGCCTTACGTACTGCAATTCTTGCGGCTCCTCTCAAATCAGCGTTGCATATCTCGGGGTAAGCGATCAAGGCTTTTTGTAGCTCTGGGGATGTTGGAATGCCGTGGCTCTTTGCACAAGCAAACAAATCGGCTATACTTAAGCCGCCTGAAAGGGATTTGCCGGTTGCAACAGCTAAGCTGCCAATGCAGGCCCCAACATAAAAAGAAGCAGCAAGTGCTCCAAAAGTAAACGTAATTTCTGAAACAACCGCGGCCACACCGGCGGCGCCACCACCGGCTGCAGGCGCAGCTCCTGGAAGCGCTCCAAGCATTTCTGCAACAGTGGCTGTCGTACCATATGTTTTAACATAACTAGACATCGTACCTATACTGGCTACAGCTGTGGTTAGCTTCCCAAAAAGTGATTCCGGCGCTGGTAATCCCAGAGCGACCATATTTTCTTTGAAATAGAAATAAAAAGTTTTTTTTGACTTATCTGCCATAAATTCCCTCCTTAGGGTTCACGCAAAAATAAGTTTACATTTTTAGGTGTTGAGGCGCTCACCCAGCTGCGTTACAAAATAAAAGAATATCGAGATATTCTGTATTATTGTAACGCAGCCGGGTGAGATGGATCGGCGAATAATAATTTGAAGTTATTTTTGCGCAAGCCCTTAGTCCGCAGGCGTTGTCATTTTGCCCACTTCTTTTTTGGCTGCCTTTAAATTCACGCCTTTAATTGCACGATAAGCATTTATTGCTAACATCGTATTGCCGTTCAAGGCCAATCGTCTCACATCAGCCATTGTTTCTTGACCTTTTTGAGGATAAGTACCTCGACGCCTATTGATCACTATCCATATATGGCCCCACATGGTTCCGATCAACGCCAATAACAAAAACACTAAGAACAAATATACGAGTGTTAGTTTGTTTTCTATAAGGCTCCAGATCAACATATATAATAAAAATACTATAGACACGAGTTTCAAACCGATAGACCTGTAAACAGACTTTTTATCATCCATTAATGATCCACCTTTTTATAATTTACAATTTCTCTGCAAATCCCATCCGCTTACAATGTTTCCAGCCGCACCACCACCTGCTCGCTTCTGCTGCGTATAGCAC
>JABDRH010000120.1 GCA_013041835.1 Desulfatitalea sp.
GGCGTGGAAGATGCCGGCTTGCATGAGTTGGCGTGAGAAGGAGCGCAGGCCGATCATGGCCACTTGCTGAGGATCGATGCCCCGGCGTTTGATTTCGGCCACGTTGTCCATTTTGATGCCTTCGATATGTTCCATGACCAGCACCGATTTGGCGGTATGGCCCCAGTAAACCTTGGGGATGCGGATTTCTTCGATGTCGGCGAAGCTCTGGGTGAAGCGTTCGATGTTGCCGGCTTCGATGAGCATGTCCAGTTCGCGAAAGATGGTGCGCTCGAACTCTTTGACCAGGTTGACGGCGCCGAGCACGCGGCCCAGTTCATAGCGGCGTTCGATGCGGGTGGCGAAGTAATACATCAGCTCGATGTCTTTGCCGATGCGTTTGTGGATGCCGGGGCGGATTACCTTTACGGCGACGCGCTCGCCGCTTTTGAGCCGGGCGTTGTGCACCTGGGCCACCGAGGCGGCGGCCAGGCACTGCTCATCGATGTGCGCGAAGATCTCTTCCACGGGCCGGCGCAGTTCCGATTCGATCGTGCGGCGCACTTGTGCAAAGGGAACGGGCGGAACGCGGTCCTGCAGCTTGCTCAGCTCTTCGATGTAACCGGGTGGTAGGATATCGCCCCGGGTGCTCATCAATTGCCCCATCTTGATGAAGCTGGGGCCCAGTTCTTCCAGGGCCCGCCGTACCCGGACCGGGTCGGGCAGGTGGGGCTGGGTTGCGCCACGTTCTCCTTGTCGGCGGCCACGGATGCGGTGGACCAGTTCGCCCAGGCCGTGTTTGATCAAGATACTGGAAATGGCGCCAAAGTGCCGGATATTGCGGATGCGGCGGCCGCCGATCAGGTTCAGCATAAGCGGCCTAATCCTCGGTGCTTTCATTCGCGGCGCCCACGCGCCGCCACTTGCGCTTGATTTCAGCCATTTTTTCCTCCTGGAGCACATAGTGCTCCACCAAACCGCAGGCGGTGCACACGTAGTTGTCCAACGGCGCCAGGCAGGTAAGACTGACGGGAATGGCGTTGCTGGCGAAGGGACCGCCCTTCAGGGGCAGGTTTTCAGCCGTGTAAATCTTATCGGAACCGCAGCGGGGGCATTTGCCGTTTTTCATGGGGTCGCTCTCCTTGGTCAAGGGGCCTTGCGTCAGTTCATCATCTAAAGTTTGTATGACCTAAAGTGAGGTGGGTGTCAATCGTCTCACCCATTCATCCTCGAATCCAAACCTGTCCAGGGCTGAGTTGAATCCCGGTCCGCGTGTAAAAAAAGGTAAGCGTATTATTTGCGCCAGCCTTTAAAGTCTGCATCGTTTTTACCGATAAATTATTCACCTGTTGTCGAGTCAAATTAAGCACGCGTTTTGCAAAGAGCGCGGCTGTAGGTAGGGATTGGCTACAATGGCCGTTGTGAAGGTGGATCAACTGGTTCAAGGGGTGGTTTTGGCCGAGGATGTGCTGGACATGAATGCCCGGCTGCTGCTGGCCAAAGGGCAGGAGATAGAGGACAAGCACATCCGCGTACTGAAGATGTGGGGCATTTTCGAGGTGCAGGTGGATGGTCTGGAGGAGGATGCCGGTACGGATATGGATCCGGCCTTCGACTCGGAGCAACTGGAGGCGGTCAGCGCCGATGTCCGGCGCATTTTCGGCAATGTGGATATTCAACATCCTGCGGTGCGGGAGGTGGTGCGGCTGGTAATAGAGTACCGGCTCCAACATCCCGAAAACCGGTTCGGCGAGGGAGCTTTCAAGCCGGGGGATCAAGCCCCGGTGGCCAATGCCAGGGACATTCTGGCCAAGATCGACCGGCTGGATGTCAAGTTGCCGGAAGTGCCTTCGTTGGTGTTTCAACTCAACGAGGTCATCGCCGATCCCATGTCCGCGGCCGGTGACATCGCCGGCGTGGTCAATAAGAGCCCTAGCCTGACGGCCACCTTGCTCAAAATCGTCAATTCGGCTTTTTACGGTTTTCGTTCCAAGATCGACAGCATTTCGCGGGCGGTGATGATGATCGGCTCCAAGGAGGTCTCCAACCTGGCCCTGGGCATTACCATCATGGAGACCTTCAAGGATATTCCCAAGCAGGTGATGGATGTGTCTTCGTTTCTGGAGCATAATCTGGCTGTCGGTACCGTGGCGCGTATTCTGGCCGCCCACGGCAACCTGGCCAATACCGAGCAGTTGTTCGTCGCCGGCATGCTGCATGATATCGGGCGGTTGGTGTTGTGTAAGTATTTTCCGAAGGTCGCCGTCCTGACTTTTGCCGAGGCGGCCGGCAGCGGTCGCTGCCTGCTGCACACCGAAAAAGAACTGCTGGGCTTAACGCACGTCCATTTGGGCAAGCGATTGCTACAGAAGTGGAAGTTACCCTATACGCTGGAAAACAATGTTTACTATCATCATAACCCTTCGGCTTCCCCCCACCCGGAAATGGGCTCGGCCCTGCAAATGGCCGATATGATTGTGCACGGCATGGGCGTGGGCACCAGCGGAGAAAGGGTCATCCCCGCTTTTGATGTGAAAGCCTGGGAGCGTCTCAAGTTGTCGACGGGCGCATTTTCTACGATCCTTCATCAAGCGGCCAACCAGATGGAAACCTTCCGGGAAGCGTTGATCAAAGGAAAACGATAATGGGGCAGGAGACCGCCACCGCAATTGAAAAGCTCCAGACGCGCATCGACCATCTGGAAGAGAATCGTCGGTTTATCCAAAACGCTCTGGAAATGGTGCTCTCCATGGCCGACTTCAAGCTCACCACGGCCGACGGCGGCGGACATGGCGATTTGGTGGCCCAGGCGGTGGAGCGTATCAAAAAGTTCCTGCCTCTTCATGGCTGCGCCGTTTTGTTGGTGAACGAAGAGAGTGCCGAGTTCAAAAAGGCGCTGTGCTGCCCGGAAAACCAGTGCGGGATGGTTCAGGCCGAGGTGGAAGGGTTGATCGAAGAGGGCGTTTTCGCCTGGGCCATTCGTGAACGCCGGGGGATGAATATGCTCTCCCAGGACCGGACGCATCAGTTCCTTTTGCATGTCATCGCCAACAACTCCCGCGTGCAGGGCATGTTTATCGGATGGATGCCGGCCGACAAGGCAGTGGTGCCGGATACTTCCATGACCCTGCTTTCGATCACGCTGTTCAATCTGGCCAACGTGATGGAGAGCCAAGCCTATTACCAGATGGTCAAAAACCAGAACGCTTTGCTGGAAGAGAAGGTGGCCGAACGTACCCGTAAGCTCAATGACTCCAAGGAGGAACTCAAAAAGGCCATCCGCCGCCAGGAGAAGCTGGCCCGCGCCGCCGACCAGGCCAATCGGGCCAAGAGCCAGTTTTTGGCCAACATGAGCCATGAAATCCGCACACCCTTGAACGGCATTATCGGGTGCACCGAGATCATGCTCAGAAGCGATGGCCTGGAAACGTGCCATGATCTGGCGCGTACGGCCCTGAACGAATCCGAACACCTGTTGCACTTGATCAACAACATCCTGGACTACTCCAAGGTGGAGGCCGGCAAGATCGATCTGGAGCTGAAACCCTTCGATTTAATCGAGCTGGTGGAATCGATGGTCAGCGGTCTGCGCTTGCAGGCCGAGGCCAAGGGGATCGTCTTGCAGACCCAAATCCATGCCGACACGGCCCATCGGCTCAAGGGCGATGT